>JBILJL010000226.1:0-4253 GCA_044377255.1 Bacteroidia bacterium | reverse complement strand
CTGGTTAGCAAAGACCAAAAAACTGTTGGGATTATTGCCGCTTTTTACAAATTAACCAACAGTGAAAAGCAGGGAGGCATTGGCTTTTTTGATTGTATAAACAACCAAGATGTTGCCAATAAATTGTTTAAAATAGCAGCTGAGTGGTTAAAAGAAAAAGGCTGTGAGTATATGGATGGTCCGATTAATTTTGGCGAAAGGGATAAATATTGGGGATTATTGGTGAGCGGTTTTAAAAACCCCTCCTACCAAGAAAATTTTAATTACCCATATTACCAAGAGTTGTTTGAAAATGCAGGGTTCAAAAAAATCTTTGAGCAAACTACCTCAGAGGTGAATATGCAGGGAATTCAATTGGAAAGAGTGGCAAAGTTAGCCGAACGTGTATTTAATAATCCAAGTTATAGATTTGAGCATTATAAAGCTAAAGAAATGAACAAGTATGCCACAGATTTTATTGAGATATATAATAAAGCTTGGGCCCAGCGACCAGATTTTAATGCCATAACTTTGGATAGAATTGAAAGCACCTTGGTTTCTTTAAATCCAATAATGATAGAAGAAGCCATTTGCTTTGTTTATGCAAACGATGAGCCTGCGGGATTTTTTGTGAACGTGATGGACGTTAACCAAATATTTAAGCACATGAATGGCAAAATGGGGATTTTTGAGAAAGTGAAATTTTTATACTACAAGAAATTTGGAAAAATTAACAGGTTAAGAGGCATTGTTTTTGGCGTAATTCCGGCATACCAGAACCATGGATTAGAAACAGGGTTAATTATGAAAGTGTTTGAATCTATAAGAATACACTACCCTCAATATACAGCTGCAGAGCTTTCCTGGATTGGCGATTTTAACCCTAAAATGCACAGGTTGTTTATGGCTATAGGAGCAAAACCTACTAAAATTCATCATACCTATCGATTTACTTTCTAATAGTATTAACTTTGATTTTTCATCACTCAATGAATTTTATTTATAAAATACTCCTTGTCTTTATTGTCATAATTAGCTCCAACTGCTTGGAGGCTTTAGCTCAAGATTCTTTTGGAATGAAAAAAATTGCCTCTTACAATGATCCAAACTTGCCAAAGGTGGATGGTTCTGATATTTGGAATGATTTAACAGGCTATTATGATCCAATTAAAAATAGAGAGTACATCATTTGTGGTGGTACAGATAGTATTTATGTATTTGATATCACAGATGCTGCCAATATGAAGCTTATTATTAGACAGCATGGATCCTCTTATTTTGCTAGAAACAGGGATTATGAAACCTACCAACATTATGTTTATTGTGTATCGGATCAGGCCAGTGGATTGGGAGCATTGCAGGTATTCGATTTAAAATACCTTCCAGATTCTATGCCTAAAGTATACCAAAGTAATAGCTTAGGAACCTTTACACATACCATTTTTATAGATACAACAAGTGCAAGGATGTATATGTGCAGCAACCTTAAACCTGGAGGCTTTTCGGCCATGGACATTATTTCACTTACAAATCCTGAATCACCTTTATTGTTAGCTGAATTGAATGTGCCTAAAAAATCAGGGGGATTTCCTTTGTTTAATTTGGTGCACGAAATGTTTGCCAAGAATGATACTGCCTATTTGAGTTGTGGGGATGCTGGATTGTTTGTATTCGACTTAAGGAATTTAGCTAATCAAACACTTATTGGGTCTATTAATAGCTATCCAGATCAAGGTTATAACCATAGCAGTTGGTTAGATAAAACAGGTAGGTATTTGATGTTTACAGATGAAAATATGGGGTTAGACATTAAGATATTTGATATCAAGAGTCTCAGCAATCCCTTATTTGTAAGTCAGTTTAATAGCAACGTTTCTGCTACACCCCACAATGCTTATTGGTATGGTGATTTTGCTTATGTATCTGCCTATCATGATGGGGTTAGAATTTACAACGTGAAAGACCCAAGCAATCCTATTCCAGTGGCTTGGTACGATACTCATCCAGTTGTTCCAGAGTTTTATGGAGGTTATAAAGGTTGTTGGGGAATTTATCCATACCTGCCAAGCAAGCATATCATAGCAAGTGATTTAACAGCTGGGATTTTTGTTTTTGAAATGGATTCTGGGTTGGTAGGGGAAAAAGAAATTGATCCATTACAAGTAGGTTTCTATATTTATCCAAACCCTGTTCACGATATACTTCATGTTGATTTTACAGCTTCTGAAAAGGGAGAAATGCGTATTATTAATCTGCAGGGAGAAGTTATTTTGAATAGTGTTATTTCAAAAAATAATCATCAAATTGATTTGTCGCAATACCCGCAAGGATTATATTTTATTAGCATTGACATTGAGCAAGGCAAGTTTACTAAAAAATTATTAAAATGGTAGTTTCAACTTATAGAAAATTATTTCCTGTATTTTTTATCCTCCAATTATTTTGGTTCGAACCAAACTATGCGCAAGGTGTTTCTGAGAAAATTACTTTGTTAAGCAGGTATAACAATCCCAATTTGCCTAAACTAAATGGGTACCAAATTTGGAATGACTTAACTGGATATTACGATTCAATTACAAAGAAAGAATACATCATTGCAGGCAGTACTGATAGTATTTATTTTTTTGATATCAGTAACCCCTCAAAGATTGTTTTGTGTGATGTGCAAGATGGAACTGCAAAAAATGTTGTGAACAGAGATTACGAATGTTATAGCCATTATGTTTATTGTGTGAGTGACAACGGAGGCAGGGGAAGTTTACAGGTTTTTGATTTGCAATACCTCCCCGATTCGATTCATAAGGTTTACGACAGTGATTCTTTGAGTTATAATACACATAGCATTTTTATTGAAGCAAAAAGCAAGAGACTGTATCTATGCATTAACAGGTTAAAGGCAGGAGGTGTTGCTGCCATGGATATTTTAACACTTGAAAACCCAGAGAAGCCATTATGGATAGGAAGGCTAAAGGTGCCAACATTTGGAGATGGCGTGCCTGTTTTTAGGAATGTACACGAGGTTTATGTGAGGAACGACACAGCTTATTGTTCTATAGAATATAGAGGACTTTGGATTTTTGATTTAAGGGATTTGAATAATCAGAGGTTAGTTTCAATCATAAGTGATTACCCAGAGAATGGCTATAATCATAGCAGTAACCTAGATGCCACTGGTAAATATGTGATGTTTACGGATGAGGTACCAGGAGGATTGTCTGTAAAAATATTTGACATCCATGATATCTACAATCCCAAATTAGTGAGCATGTTTAAATCCAATAATGGTGCCACAGCCCACAATGCTTATTGGATTGGTAGTTTTGCTTATGTATCTTATTACCATGATGGGGTTTATATTTTTGATTTAAGTGACAAAACAAAGCCATTTGTAGCTGGCTATTACCATACCTCCAATTGGCCACCAACTTCTTATGAAGGTTATAAAGGTTGTTGGGGATTATATCCTTACCTGCCCTCTGGATTGTTGGCAGCAAGTGATATGGGAGAAGGTATTTTTTTGTTTAAGGTTGATCCAATTTTAACCGGTGTAAAAAAAGAAGATTATGCGGAAAAGCCATTTGCCATTTACCCAAATCCATTTGGCTCAAACATTCATATTGACTACAGTACATACAAAAATGAGGCCCTTGATGTTAAAATATATAATGTAAAAGGGGAAATGATTTTGCATAAGAGCCTTTCTGAGGCTACCTTTGAAACCGAAACAAGTAATTTAGATAAGGGCATGTATTTTGTTATTTTGCAAGCTGGCAAAAAGCAATGGGTTCAGAAATTAATTAAACAATAAGGGTTAACAGTGCGGGTAAATAGGGTATTTTTTTTCTATATTATTTTAGGGCTCATCCCTCATTTTGTTATTGCTCAAAAAGACAGTACTAAAGCTGTTAATTATCCAACAAGGTTTATTACCGAGTATGGAATTGATAGAAACATTCCTTACGTTTATGAAGATACGGTGATGCGTAGGAATGAGATTTACAATGTTTACAACCAAAAAACTGGCTTATACCAAGACCTTGCCAATACCATGACGCCAGGTAGAAATTTATTTTTTGATTGGAATAGGCCCACTGATTTTGTTTTGGGCTTTAATCCTTATCAAGCATTTTATAAAACACCACAAGAGTCGAGGTATTACCTAACCAAGAAACCCTACGCCGATTTTAAGTACACGCAAGGTCAGCGGGAGTTGTTGTTATTTTCAGTAAAATTTGCTTTTAATATTACGCCACGCCTCAACATAGGAGTAGATT
>JBILJL010000225.1:0-4255 GCA_044377255.1 Bacteroidia bacterium | reverse complement strand
ATTAAGAGATTGATTTGTTGCAGTAGAAAAAGTTTTGATAGGTCGGAAATCGTAATTGAAAAAGGTTTTGAAAGAGGTGAAAAATAGTTTCGTTGTATCGGTAACTTCTTTGCAAACGATGGTCGTGAGTAAACTACTTTTATAAATTGAGTCAAGACCATTTATTGTTAATTCTGGTTTTTGTTTATTAAATTCAATCAAACAATCGTTCAATTGGTAGGTTTGCAATTCTCCTGATTGGTTCAGAGTATAACCTCTTTCGTGTATGCGGTTATTCAAACTATTAAATAAGTTAGCATCGAACTCGTCTATTTTTTTTTGGTTTGAACCTAAAAAAATTGTGTCGGATGTTAATTGGTATTCTGTGTTGTGTTTAGAAATATCAATTCCGATTTTGGAAATATTGTATTCATAACCAGGCATTAAGGTTGATTTACAGGCACTCATAAAAATGCCAAATATGATTAAAAGAACAAATGAATGAATAGGAATTTGTTTGAACATAGGTAAATTACTTTGGGACAAATTTCATATTCACAATTATCAAGCCAAAATTTGTTTCGTTTTTTGAAGCTATTCATTTAACTTGCCAACTTAAGCAATATTATGAATATCACTTTACCAGACGGTTCCGTTCGTTCGTTTGAACGGGGCACAACCGCCTTAGAAATTGCCAAATCCATTAGTGAAGGTTTGGCTCGAAACGTATTAACCGCCAAACTAAACGGGCATGTAATAGAACTGTCTGAACCAATTAACGAAGACGGTTCACTTACACTTTTCACTTGGGATAGCAAGGAAGGAAAAAATGCATTTTGGCATTCTTCAGCTCACGTTTTGGCTCAGGCAATAGCGTTTTTTTACCCAAAAGTAAATCTTACGATAGGACCAGCAATTGAGAATGGTTTTTATTACGACATGGATTTTGGTGGTGAACCATTTTCTGAAAAAGATTTCAAAAAAATAGAGGACAAGATGTTGGAGTTAGCCAGAGAAAAGGCGGAGTTTCACAAAAAAGCCATTAGCAAGGTTGATGCTTTAGCTTATTATAATGAGCGCAATAATCCTTTTAAGGTTGAATTAATTGAAAACTTAAATGATGGAGAAATTACCTTTTGCACACACAGCAACTTTAGTGATTTGTGCAGAGGAGGTCATATTCCAAATACAGGTTTTATAAAGGCTGTAAAGTTGATGAGCGTTGCGGGCGCTTACTGGCGAGGAAATGAGAAAAACCCTCAGCTCACTAGGGTTTATGGAGTTTCGTTTCCAAAGCAAGCTGAATTAACAGAATACCTAAATATGCTGGAGGAAGCCAAAAAACGCGACCACCGTAAATTAGGTAAAGAATTAGAAATTTTTACTTTTGATGATGATATTGGTCCGGGTTTGCCATTATGGTTGCCTAATGGAGGTGCCATTATAGAAATTTTGGAAAGTTTTGCGAAAAAAACAGAAAGTGAAGGCGGCTATGTAAGGGTAAAATCTCCACATATTGCAAAGGAAAGTTTGTATATTAAGAGTGGACATTTACCTTATTACAAAGAAAGTATGTTTCCACCAATGGAAATGGATGGGGATAGATACTATTTAAAGGCTATGAATTGTCCGCATCACCACAAGATATTTGCAGCTACCCCAAAAAGTTACAGAGACATGCCTTTAAGGTATGCAGAATATGGTACTTGCTACAGGTATGAGCAAAGTGGGGAGTTATTTGGCTTGATGCGTGTTAGGTGTTTGCAGATGAATGATGCACATATTTATTGCACCGAGAATCAATTTGAGGATGAATTTAGGAAAGTGAACGATTTATATTTGAAATATTTCAAGGTTTTTGGGATTGACAAATATGTGATGCGTTTTTCAAAACATGATCCAGCGAAATTGGGTGAAAAGTATATTAACTCACCAGAGCTTTGGTTGAAAACTGAGGAAATGGTTCGTAAAGTTTTGATAAATTTGGGTGTAAATTATGTTGAAGTGGAAGATGAAGCGGCATTTTATGGTCCAAAAATCGACATTCAGATCTATTCTGCCATAGGAAGAGAGTTTACTTTGGCAACAAATCAAGTTGATTTTGCACAAGCAGAAAGATTTGATTTAAGCTTTACCAATGAAAAAAATGAGAAAGAGCGACCATTGATTATTCACCGTGCACCCCTTGGTACACATGAGCGTTTCATTGGTTTCTTGTTAGAACATTATGCAGGAAATTTGCCATCTTGGTTAGCACCAAAACAAGTTAGTATTCTGCCAATTAGTGATAAGTATTTGCCATATGCGCAAAAACTTGCTGAATTGATGAAAAATAACGATATTCGCGCCCTGCTTGACGACAGAAATGAGAAGATTGGCAAGAAAATTAGGGATGCAGAAATGAAAAAAATCCCTTTTATGCTTGTGGTTGGTGAGAATGAGATGCAGGAGGAAAGTGTTTCTGTAAGGAAACATGGGGAGGGAGATACAGGAAAAATGTCGGCAACAGATTTTGTTCAATTTTTTATAGATCAATTAACAGTAAAAATATAAGTTTCTTTGGCAGCACCAATTGTACCGAGTAGTAGCAGCGGGAGGCCTGGAGGGCCAGGTCCCGGACAGAACAGATTCAACAGAGGCAGGCGTTCATTAGAGCCTGAACACAAGATTAATAACCTTATTCGTGCGTCAAGCGTGCGTTTGGTGGGAGAAAATGTTGAGGTAGGGGTTTATCCTTTAGGTGATGCTTTGAGGATAGCTTATGAACAGGAAATGGATTTGGTTGAAATTTCGCCAAATGCAGATCCACCTGTTTGTAGAGTGGTTGATTACAAGAAATTCTTGTACGAGCAAAAGAAAAAGAAAAAGGAACAAAAAGCGAATCAAGCAAAATCGGAAGTAAAAGAAATCCGTTACGGACCAAATACTGATGAGCATGATTTTGAGTTCAAATTAAAACATGCCGAAAACTTCCTAAAAGAAGGTCACAAAGTGAGAGCTTTTGTGTTTTTTAAAGGAAGATCAATTGTATATAAAGAAAGAGGTGAAGTGCTATTGCTTCAGTTAGCTCAAAGGTTAACAGATATTGCAAAAGTGGAGCAGTTACCTAAGTTGGAAGGAAAGAAAATGTTTTTGATCCTAAATCCAAAAGGTAAAGCAGGGAAGTAGGTTAAGAAGAGGGGGAGATGTGGAGAGGGGTCACCTACGCAAAGCTTCGGTGACTGAGAGGTTTTGAAAAGAAAGTCGTGATTAATAACTAATAAAAAGAGGAGATTTAGGAAATGCCTAAAATGAAAACATGTAGCTCGGCCAAAAAACGTTTTAAGGTTACCCCCAGCGGTAAAATTAAAAGGGCACAAGCTTTTAAGAATCACATTTTAACTAAGAAAACTACCAAGCAGAAGCGTGGGTTGACAAAAATGACAACCGTAAGTACTGCTGATATGAGTAAAGTTAAAATTTTGTTGGGAATTGGTAAATAAAACCAATTGAGTTCCGTAAAGGCGGATCGGCCGTTTGTAGGTAGGCCTTAAACACCTGGTTTATCATTTGTTTAACCCGAATAAAAGCACAAAAGATCCCGCTAGTAAGCGGGGCGCTTATATTCAAAAAAACGTAAAAATTATGCCACGTTCAGTCAATTCCGTAGCGAGTAGGGCTCGCAGAAAAAAATTACTCAAGTTAGCCAAAGGTTACTGGGGTAAGAGAAAAAATGTATTAACTATAGCAAAACATACAATCGACAAAGGTTTGGGTTATGCCTATAGAGATCGTAAAACCAAAAAGCGCAATTTCCGCAGCCTTTGGATCATGCGTATCAATGCTGGATCACGTTTACATGGATATAGCTATAGCCAATTTATGAACTTAGTTCACAAAAAAGGTTTAGGTTTGAACCGCAAGGTTTTAGCCGATATGGCTATGAACCATCCAGAAACTTTCGAAGCAATTGTAAAATCAGTAAAATAATTTAGATTTAATTACGACTTTAAAAAGCCGCTTGCCATTTTGGTAAGCGGCTTTTTTTTGAGCATTTTTAGGCATTATTCGGTTTGATCCTATCATGCAAATCATTTATTTCAGCACTGATTACTGCAAGGGTTGAAGCCATATTTTTAGATTCATTTTGGATAATATTGATATCCTCTTTTACTGCATTGTTGAGTCTTTCTGCAAATTGCTGGTTGCTTCTACTTTCAGTATTTATATGAGATTCTAATTGTTTCACTTGTTTGTTTAAGGCTATCTGATTTTCTTGAATGAGGCTTTTATTTTC
>JBILJL010000224.1:0-4258 GCA_044377255.1 Bacteroidia bacterium | reverse complement strand
CGGCGAAGAAACAGCCTTGCTAGAAAGCTTGGAAGGCAAACGTGGAAATCCTAGAATTAAGCCGCCTTTCCCTGCTATTGCTGGGTTGTATGGCTGCCCTACAGTAGTAAACAATGTTGAAACTTTGGCTGCCGTGCCATTTATAGTAAATAATGGCGGTGAGGCTTATTCTCAAATTGGAATTGGGAAATCTGCTGGTACTAAATTAATCTCTGCATCGGGACATATAAACAAACCAGGTGTTTATGAGATTGAAATGGGCATTACGGTAGAAGATTTTATATATAGCGATGAATATTGTGGTGGTATATTAAATGGGAAGAAACTAAAGGCTGTAGTAGCTGGTGGTTCTTCTGTTCCTGTTTTGCCTGCCGATAAAATTCTTGCTACACCCTCTGGAGAAAAAAGATTGATGAGCTATGAATCTCTTGCCGATGGCGGGTTTGCAAGTGGCACCATGTTAGGTTCAGGCGGTTTTATTGTAATGGATGAAACTACAAGTATAGTAGAGAACCTCTTCACATTTGCTCGTTTTTATCACCATGAGAGTTGCGGACAATGCAGCCCTTGCCGTGAAGGTACTGCTTGGATGGAGAAAATATTGCACAAGATGATTGATGGTCATGGTACCATTGAAGATGTAGATTTGTTATGGGAAATTCAAGCAAAAATTGAAGGAAACACCATTTGCCCATTAGGTGATGCAGCAGCATGGCCTGTGGCTAGTGCCATCCGTCATTTTCGCTCAGAATTTGAAGAATATGTAAAGAAACCAAACAGCATCAAAGTGGTTCGCCATTATGATAATGTTTATCAATTAGCAGAGGCTTAATAGTTATAAAAAATGAATCTGATTCAACAAAACCAAATTGCAATTTCTAATCTTTGTAAAAAATTCAAGGTTATGGAAATGTATGCTTTTGGTTCGGTGCTCGATGAATCAAAATTTAACGATAAAAGTGATATAGATTTAATTGTTAAATTTAATACAGATGTGCCTATTGAAAAGTATGCAGATTTGTATTTTGATTTAGCTGAAAATTTGGAATTGCTATTAAAAAGAAAAGTTGATCTCATGTTACAAAAAGCAATTTCGAATAAGTTATTATTTGAGAATATTGAAGAAACAAAAAAGTTAGTTTATGAAGCCTAGAGTAGCTGTTATACTTGCTGATATGTTTGAGGCTGCAAACTCAATAAAAGAGCATACCAATGGCATTAGTAAATTTGAAGATTTTGTTTCAAGAAAAATAGTTTTAAGAGCGGTAGAAAGAGAATTGGAAATTATTGCAGAGGCATTAACCAAAATTGGAAATGAAAATTATGAACTTAAAATTTCGGCAAAAAGGCAAATAATTGGTTTAAGAAATAGGATTGTACATGATTATGCAAACACAAATTATGAAATAATTTGGGGAGTAGTTTACAATCATTTAGATAATTTAATTGCTGAAATTGACTTGGAGTTGAAAAAATTTGAATAGAAAATGGCAAAAGTAACAATAGACGGAAGAGTAATTGAGGTTCCAGATGGAACAACCATTCTTCAGGCTGCGCGCATGATTGGTCCAGAGGTAGCTCCTCCAACCATGTGCTATCATAGCAAATTAAAAACAAGTGGCGGCTATTGCCGCACCTGCTTAGTGGAGGTTACAAAAGGTTCGGAAAAAGATCCAAGACCAATGCCAAAGCTAGTTGCAAGTTGCCGCACCAATGTAATGGATGGCATGGAGGTTGGAAACCTATCTTCACCTAAAGTTATTGAGGCACGTAAATCAGTTGTGGAGTTTCTTCTTTTAAACCATCCGCTAGATTGCCCTATTTGCGACCAAGCAGGAGAGTGCCACCTACAAGATTTATCTTATGAGCATGGTTCAAGCAAAACCAGAACCGATTTTGAACGCCGTACCTTTGAGAAAATTTCAATAGGAGAAAAAATTCAATTACACATGACTCGCTGCATCCTCTGCTACCGCTGCGTTAAAGTAGCAGAGCAAATTACAGATGGTAGGGTACATGGTGTGATCAATAGAGGCGATCATTCTGAAATTTCAACTTATATTGAACAAGCAATCGACAATGATTTCTCCGGAAACATGATCGATGTTTGTCCTGTTGGCGCTTTAACAGATAAAACTTTTAGGTTCAAAAGTAGGGTGTGGTTTACCAAACCTGTTTTGGCCCACCGCAATTGTGAAAAATGTAGCGGCAATGTTAACCTCTGGTTTAAAGGCGATGAGGTATTAAGGGTTACAGGTCGAAAAGACCAGTGGGGCGAGGTGGAAGAGTTTATTTGTAATACTTGCAGATATGATAAAAAAGTAACCAGCGATTGGACCGTTGAAGGTCCTTCACCAGTGAACCGACATTCAGTGATTTCAGCAAATCATTATGAAGTGTTTACCAAGCCCACTGAGTTTAAACTAAATGATGTTAAACCTCTGGCTATTCAAGAAGGAGATAAATCATGAGCGTAGTATTATTTAAAGCAATTCTTATTGTAATTATATTTTTGATTAGCCTAACTGTTGCTGCTTATAGCACTTATGCCGAAAGAAAAATTGCGGCATTTTTGCAAGACAGAATTGGTCCGGATAGAGCTGGGCCTTTTGGCTTATTGCAGCCAGTGGCAGATGGGGTAAAAATGTTTTTGAAGGAAGAAATTATACCAACCGTTTCCGATAAATTATTATTTATTGCGGGCCCAAGTATTTTTATGTTAACTGCCCTCATGACTTCCGCTGTTATTCCTTGGGGTAAGCCTTTAGAAATTGGCGGAAAGTTGTATGCTTTACAAGTGGCCGATATCAATATTGGTATTTTGTATGTTTTAGGTGTTGTTTCACTAGGCGTTTATGGCATCATGATTGGTGGTTGGGCTTCAAACAATAAATATGCCTTACTAGGTGCCATTAGAGCAAGTAGCCAAATGATCAGTTATGAATTAGCCATGGGTATGAGCGTAATCTCTATCTTACTCATGACAGATGGTTCTTTGAGTTTGAACGCAATTGTTGATAGTCAAAAAGGGATGAATTGGAATGTGTTTTACCAACCCGTTGCTTTCATTGTTTTTTTGGTTTGCGCGTTTGCCGAAACCAATCGTACTCCATTTGATTTACCCGAATCAGAATCAGAATTAATTGGTGGTTTCCACACTGAATATTCATCGATGAAATTAGGTTTATATTTATTTGGCGAATACATCAACATGTTTATTTCTTCTGCTATTATTGCTTGCCTATTCTTTGGTGGATATAACTTCCCTGGAATTGATTATCTGGGAACCATTCTACCAGGAAATATTGTAAGCATCATAAGTGTTGGCGTTTTATTTGGGAAAATATTCTTCTTCATCTTCTTCTTTATGTGGGTACGTTGGACTATCCCAAGATTTAGGTACGACCAGTTGATGAGGCTAGGCTGGCAAGTATTGATGCCAATTGCTATTATCAACGTATTAGTTACAGGCGCTATTTTAACCTTTTTTGGAAATTAATTTTTTGACCCTAACGTTTTATGCAATTAACCAATAGATCTAAAGTAGTTACCAAACCAGAAATGACCTTTGTTGAAAGGTTATATTTACCTGCAATTGTATCTGGCTTGGCAATTACCATTAAGCACCTTTTTAAGAAAAAGGCCACTTTAAGATATCCCGAAGTGACCCGCGAATTTGCTCCTGTTTACCGTGGAATGCATTTGCTTAAGCGCGATGAAGCCGGCAGAGAAAATTGCACAGCCTGTGGCTTATGTGCTGTTGCTTGTCCGGCTGAGGCCATTACAATGGATGCTGCCGAACGTCAGAAAGGGGAAGAGCATTTGTACAGAGAAGAAAAGTATGCTGCTAAATATGAAATAAACATGCTTCGTTGTATCTATTGCGGATTGTGCGAAGAGGCTTGTCCTAAAGATGCCATTTACCTTACAGATAGGTTGGTGCCTTCAGAATTTACCAGAGGCGAGTTTGTATATGGAAAAGATATTTTAGTTGAGAAATTAGACGAGAGAGTGGATATTTCTAAAAGGAAAAAGAGCTATACCATTTAACATTAATAATTACTCACATGAATAGTCAGGTCATATTTTTATTACTCGCAGCACTCTCTATTTTGAGTGCCTTGTTTGTGGTTTTTTCTAAAAGCCCCATTTACAGCGTACTTTGGTTAATCGTATGCTTTTTTTCCATTGCAGGACATTATGTTGTTTTAAATGCACAATTTTTGGCAATCGTTCATATCATCGTTTATACAGGTGC
>JBILJL010000223.1:0-4264 GCA_044377255.1 Bacteroidia bacterium | reverse complement strand
AAAGTTTGCTTACCCGCCTTTTTACAGGCTTATCAAAATTGTTTTGAAACACAAGGATTATAAAATTACGGAGCAAGCTGCCCTACGATTAAAGTATTTAATGCAAGGCAATGTTAAGGCAACTTTGCTCGGACCAGAAAGTCCTTACGTGAGTAAAATTCGCAACTTCTACATCAAAGAAATATTGGTAAAAGTAAACCGCCAAAATCCAGATTTAGAATCCATCAAGTCCGCCATCCGCAAATCTTTCCAAGAACTCAGTACCGATAAAATATTCCGTAGTGTAATTGTGTTTGCAGATGTAGATCCAGCATAAAAAAAATTCTGAATTCTGAATGCTGAATTCTGAATTAAAGTATCATAGCCCTCCTTCCCAATAAATTGGGAAAATAATAAATCTCTCATTTGAAATACTTCATATTTAATACTTCATACTTCAAATTTCATACTTCGAAATTTATTCCTTATCATTAATAATTCAGAATTCAGCATTCAGAATTCAGAATTAAAATCTCACTGTCATCATCAGGCTAGTCCCTTTATAGTTATTCTCAATAAAATGAAAATTAACTCCCAAAGAAACGCGATTCGCAACTTGGTCAATTCGGTAGCCAGTTTCATAATAGAGGGGGTGATTTCCGGTGCGCAGGATATTGAAATAAAGCTGCTCTTTAAAATCTAATAAATTGAGATAAGGCAATTGGCGCAACAATAATTTCTTGAATTGAAATTGTAACAACAAGCTCTGGTAATTCTTAGTTGTGCTATAATTATAATAAGGCAATTGCTGAAACCTAGCCTGAGGTATGCCTTCATAAATAAATGATTGGTTACCGGCAAAATGTTGGTAATCGGCAAAATGAACATTGCTGGTATCTATAAAAAAACCTGCACGTAATTGGTAATTTAAAATAACCCAATGACGCAAATATACGTTTTGATCCAAGCCAACATCTATTTTCTGAAACTGCATTTTTTGGTCCATTCCAGCCTTGTATTGCGCACTTAAAATTGGCCACTGGTTTTGCAAATATTGCTTTTTGTTGTTGCGCATTCTATAGGTTTGAAAAGGCCTATAACTCATGGCTATTTGGTATTGAAAAGTTTTGTAGGAGGGCTGTGCAACATTGCCAATAGGCGTGTTGGCGGTAATACCATTAGTTCCTTCTTGGTTTTTATAACGATTAATATTCTCCAATGAAAACCTATTGGCAGCCATTAATTGGATATCGGCATTGAGTCCATTGGTAATTTCTCTTTGCATACCCATGGCAAAATATTCTTGTTGGAAAAGTTTAGAAAAGTTGTTTTTTAAAATCAACAATTGAAAAGCATCCGTATACACGCCAATCCCTTTTGGGTTATAATCCTGTATAATAGTACCACCTCTAAATACAATATTTCCAAAATGTGTTGGATCAAACCGATAAGTTAATTCACCAGTTGTTTGAAACGCCAAACGCTCCAATGGCATTTTTAAAAACTGTTTGTAACGCCAAAAATTGGGCTTTACATTGCCAATGGTAACAAAGCTTTGCACGGCAAATCCTTCCACAGTATTTATACTTGGTTTTGCCAATAAACCCGTATAAGAAATGTAGTTTGTTTTGGTTTTATTATTGATACTATCACCGCTTAAAAACAAGGCTCTAAAACTTATTCTCGATTGTTTTTTCTTACTCAAGCTATGTTTAGCAATTCTTTTGGTGGTGTCTTTTATGGAGAAACTTTGCTGCTCTTCTTTCAATAATGGCACTGGCCTATTGCTGTTCCAAAAACTTGAATCCCGCTGGTATGCCAATGAATCAATCACCATTTCACTGCTGTCGTTTTCCATTTGCAAGGTTTGGATTTCGCGCTCCGCCTCCTTTTTCATTTTGGAGGCCAATTTCAACATCTCGGCTTTGCTCAATTTTTCCTTGGCCATCAATGCCTCAATTTGCATTTGGTTCTTGGTTTTTTGAGGTATTTTTTTTTCGGTTCGAACCAAAGGCTCCTGCGCTAATATTGGTGGTGCCGAAACTTTCTGCGCCCAATCGTGAGCTACATTTGGGTTCAATTTTATTTGATAATTGCTCACAGAAGCCAAATACCTAAAGCTACCTTTAACACCTAAATAATCGCCAATTGCTGCAATGTCGTATGTTACCGGCATCCAAACAAAAGGATAATCTGGCATGGCTTTATAGCTTGTTTTGATATTAACGGTCATACCCGCTTCATTGCGAATTAGCACGCAGCTATGCAAACACCAGAGGTTTTCTACAATGTATAAGGACCCAGTAAAAACATCATTGCCTTTTCTTTTTGGCTTCACTTGAATTTTATTTATCTCCCTACCATTTTCGTAAAAGCTACCTTCTAAAACAAAATTATACACACTAAATGCCTGTGGCGATAGAGGCGAAACAATTTCGCCATTGCCCACCTCATACCAACTACCTCTGGCCATGCGCATAGGTTCTGGCGCATCTTTAAAGGGCATAGATGATTTTACCGAGATTACCTTTTCTTGGTAAGTGCTAGGTTGTTTAAATTTTAATTCGTTGATACTTTCGGTTACATAAGATCTGCCAACTTCAATGCCTTGGTCTTTGATCAAACCTCTCAATATTCTGGGTGTTTCATCTATTCTTCCTGTTCCTTTTACATAAACTTTAGAGCCATAACTCAATACTTGTCGGCGGTAATAAGGCGCAGCCACTATAGCCTTGCGCATAATAAAATTGGCTGGGTTTTCATTGTTGCTCGAAACCGTGAGTTCTTTTAGTGCATAGGTTTGTTCTTGCAAAATGAGGTTCAAATCAACCCAATCATTACCAATTTCAATGGTTTTAACCAAGGTTTTGTAATCAATACTTTGGAAACTAATTTGATGAGAACCTTTGGGTAATTTTAACTCATAAATACCTTTTACGTTCGAGTTGGTGCCGGTTTTGGCTGTAATACAGTAAATTGTTACAAAAGGAAGGGGCTCTTCTTTTTCATTAGTGAGTGTTCCTTTTAGCCCCTGAGCCTGCGCAAACAGAGAGAAACAGAATAATAATATGCTAAATTTTATTTTCAAAGTGCTGTTGGCAAGATGCAAAATTCTTTCATTTTTAAAAAGTATAGTTTGTATTGTCCCTAATTTCTTATTTTCGCAGCCTCTAAAAAGTAAACTATTAAACATGGCAAATACAGGCGATCTTTTCAAAGGCTGTTTTATCAGACACAACGGCGAATTATGTCAGGTATTGGAATACCAACACCGCACACCAGGAAATTTAAGAGCATTTTATCAAGTAGTGGTGCGCAATGTAAAATCGGGCAAACAAATGGAACACCGCTACCGTGCTGGTGAATCCATTGAAATGATTCGCGTTGAGTTCAAAGAAATGCAATACTTGTATAAAGATGGCAACAGCTTGGTTTTAATGGATCCTGAAACCTTCGACCAAATTTATGTAGAAGAAGTTTTATTAGGTGATTCTGTTAAATTCCTAAAAGAAGAAATGATTTTAAAGGTTTCTTTCGAAGGCGATACCTGCCTTACAGCTGAGATGCCAACCTTTGTGGTTTTAACAATAGATTACGCTGAGCCAGGCGTTAAAGGTGATACCGCAACAAACACTTTGAAGCCAGCAAGATTAGACAACGGCGCCGAAGTAATGGTACCGCTATTCGTAAACTTAGGCGATAAAGTAAAAGTAGACACGCGCACCGGCGACTACGTAGAAAGAGTTAAGTAAGAAATTCAGAATTCTGAATTCAAAATTCTGAATTAATAAATTTTGCTTCCAATTCTATTGCTGCAATATACCCGGTGCATTAGCAGAGAAATTCCTTTAACCTCTGCATAAATAATTCAGAATTCTGAATTCAGAATTCTGAATTAAAAAATCATCCTTGCTCCACAACCGGACGAGCATAAAACCCAGTACCGTTATAAACCCGCTTCCCCGGCGCTTCCATACATTCCGGAGAGCAGCAGCCTTCCATTTCAATGGCGCAGAGTTCGCACATGGTAAATTGTTCATTGCAATCAACGTTGGCACAATTTAGGCTTCTGGCAACTGGCACCTGGCATTTTTTGCAGGTTGAAATAACGGTAGGATTTACCTCATTAACTGGCACTGTAACCCTGCCATCAAAAACGTAGAGCACGCCGTCAAAGTCTTTGCCACCTGTTTCTTTGGCATAACCTATAATGCCATCATACAATTGGTACACATCTTTAAACCCTTTTTCTAGCAGGTAAGATGAGGCTTTTTCGCATTTTATG
>JBILJL010000019.1:0-17392 GCA_044377255.1 Bacteroidia bacterium | reverse complement strand
TGGGAAGCGATATTTTAATGTATCTCAAAGCCCAAATAAATATGGAGAAAATGCTACTTCAATTAAAGCTCAAGAATGAATAAAGACAAATAGTTTAAAAAACTAATCTTCTGTAGCGCTATTTAACATCTCTTCTGGACTCTTACCCAGGTTATCCAAGGCAAATTGAGCATCTTGAGCCAATTCACCTTTTGGATATTTTGTTATAAATTCCTTATACAATGATTGTGCTTTGTTCAAATCGTTGAGGTTATTTTCGTAGGTATAGGCCATTAAAAAAGTAGCATCTTCTACAAAATTAGATTTGGGATATTTGGTACAAAGCTGTTGCAATAAATCTACGGCCTCATTCGCTTGTTCAAGAACAATGGCTCTTTGCGCACCTTTAAACAAAAATTCTGGTGTAAGTTCATCATCAGGATAGGTTTTAGCAAAATCAAGGTATGCTAATTTTAACTCGGTCATTAGCTCTGTGCTGAAGGCACTGTCATTACTTTCCAGTCCTTTGATGTTTTTTAGGGCCTTCTCTTTAGGAGATTGACAAGCTGCCAAAATTGTAACGCTTATTAAGATAATCAAAGATATACGCATAGGATTACTGCTTTTTTTATTGCAAATAAACAAGTTATTTGTGGTATTTTCACCACATTCTTAATGTGCATGATTGTTTTTCCGTGTAAAATGACCTGAATTTAAAATAAACTCAAGTTCATAACTTGGCGCATACTAATAACTTATATTTGCCATCAACCAATTTAGCTTTTTTCATACATGAATCTATCAAAATTTAAACTGAAATATAATTTAACAATAAACCAATTTGTCCTCGTATCAAGTTTTCTTAATTTTCTATTTTTTCATCTACCTTTTTTCACTTTTGTTTTTAAGAACGTTGATTACACAAGTTTAAACGGCATTATCATCATTGTTAGCCTGATAATTCTAATGCTGGTATTAAATGCCTTTGTTTTTTACCTAATTTGCTTTTTATCTCGCATGGTAGCCAAACTCTTAATGGTTATTTTCTTTATGATCAATTCAATATCCGTGTACTTCATTTTAATTTATGGAGTAATTATTGATGAAGGTATGATAGGTAATGTATTTAATACCAATTCCCAAGAATCGAGCAGTTTTTTTTCACTTTCAATGCTCATATTTTTGATCATACTAGGTATCATTCCAAGTATTTATTTAATGAAAGTTAAAATAGAAAAAGTGCCTTTGAAGAAGTTTCTTACTACCTCGACCATTACTTTACTTTTTATCCTAGCACTTGCTTTTGCAAACGCAAGCAATTGGCTTTGGATCGACAAAAACTCTAAAACACTCGGAGGATTGGCAATGCCTTGGTCTTATGCAGTTAATACCTCGCTGTACCATATCCACAATTATCAAAAAAATAAAAAAGAAATTCTATTGCAAGATTTAACAATAGCAGACAAAAATAAATCTATTATGGTATTGGTTATAGGTGAATCTGCTCGCAGTCAGAACTTTTCTCTATACGGATATGAAAAAAACACCAACCCATTGCTCTCCAAAATCAAGAATGTCTATCACTATAATGCCACCTCATCTGCTACTTATACAACCGCTGGCGTGAAATCTATTTTAGACCATAAAAATACAGATGATTTGTATGAAATTTTACCTAACTATTTATATAGAAACAATGTAGAGGTTATTTGGCGAACCACCAATTGGGGAGAGCCACCTGTTCATGTAAAGAATTTCTCCAATCGTGAAGCCTTAATGCCCAAATGCATTGAGGAAGGCTGTGAATACGATGGGGTTCTTTTAGCAGGATTGAAAGAGCAAATTTTAGCAAGCCAAAAAGATAAAATTTTGATTGTTTTGCATACTAGCACTAGTCATGGACCAAGCTATAGTAAAAAATATCCCCCACAATTTGAAACTTTTAAACCGGTTTGTAATAGCGTTGAATTGGGGTATTGCTCCCAAGCAGAGTTAGTTAATGCTTATGACAATACTATTGTTTATACCGATTACTTGTTAAGCAAAGTAATTGAAGATTTGAAACAACTCAAGCAATACAACAGCGCCATGATTTTCGTTTCAGACCACGGCGAATCTTTGGGAGAAAAAAACTTGTACATGCATGGATTACCCATGAGTATAGCACCAAAAGAACAATATGAAATTCCTTTTATTGTTTGGTTGTCTGATAGCTCAAAACAACTGAAACCAATTACTCAGGTTTCGCAATACCATGTATTTCACAGTGTGCTAAATTTCTTGAACCTAAAAAGTCCTGTCTACAACGAAGAAGTAAATATTTTTAAATAGGAAAAACGATTAAGGGCGTAATCTCAATAGAAATACTTATTCAAAATATAAGCAAAGCTTAATACTGATTTGTACGCAATAGCACCAAAGTGCAAGCCTCTAAAGCCTCAATTCCTGCATTTTCTAATATTGTTTCAAACGCTGGATTCTCTGTACCAGGATTAAATACTACTCGCTTAGGGTGAAGTGCCAAAATTTTCTCTTGGTAATCTCCTTGGTTTTGAGGGCCAACATACAAAGTTACCGTATCAAAAACTTGATCTGTAGGCCATGTGGTTTGTATGGTGTTTCCTTCAATATTTCCAGCTCTTAAACCATAAGCATAAGTATCATGCTTGTATTCATTGAGCATAACTGTTGCCTTATAGGCATAACGCTCTGGCTTTTCCGAAGCCCCAATAACCAATGTTCTTTTCATATCGTTAGTGCAAAGTAAAGGATAAATCTTGCTGAAAATTCATTAATTAGAAATCGATTTAAGTAACTCATCCAATTCTTTATTGGTCAGGTTTGCTTTTTCTGATTTATCATAAATTGAAAGTAAGTATACTGTGGCTTCTGTAACTACTATGTTTGCAATTATTCTTGCACCTCCACTTTTAACCTTACCTTTGGAAGCAATTGCTATTCGAATTTTATAACAATTTTTACCAATAGGGGTACCCTGTTCAGGATTTTCTTTGAGTTCCTGAACCAAGTTTAATATTTCGACTTTTAGCGAAGAATATCTTTTGATAAGCCTTTTGGCCTGTTTTTCAAAAACAACAATTGTTTTAACTTTATAGCTCATTCAAAAAATCTTCGGCATTACGAGCTTTCTTTTTACCAGCCCTAATCAACTTCATTTCTTCAACAGCTTCTTTTATTTCTTCCATCAGTAGAGCCTTTTCATCGGTAATTGTTTTGGCCTTTACATAAGAAATACTGCGCAATACATCCATTAATGAATCTGCTTTATTGTCTGGTATATCTAATAATACTTTCATTGATTAAATTAGTTTTTGAAAAAATGCTATCTATTTTTATTCCTAAGAATATTTCCTCAGCAAGAACAAAGATAATAAGAATAGAAAAGACTTTTTATCCTTATTTTCGCATTTCAATGCAACAAGGAATTTATTCATGAAAATTAGTTATCAGTGGCTCAAAGATTTTATTGATACCGATGCCAAAGCAAGTGAAATTGGCGCACTCCTTACCGGATCTGGCTTAGAAGTAGAAGATATTAGCGAACATTATTCTATACCTGGTGGTTTGGAAGGAATCATCATTGGCGAAGTACTTTCGGCCGAAAAACACCCAAATGCAGATAAATTAAAAGTTTGTCAAGTTAATTTAGGTTCGATCCAAAAACAAATAGTTTGTGGCGCGCCTAATGTTGCGGCCGGACAAAAAGTATTGGTTGCCACCGTTGGCTGCACCGTTCACCCAAGTAAGGGCGAACCGTTTACCATTAACAAAGCAAAAATTAGAGGCGAGGTAAGCGAAGGCATGATTTGTGCCGAAGACGAACTGAGCCTAGGTAATAGTCATGATGGTATTTTGGTATTGCCAGATACCTATGAAGTGGGCAAACCAGCCACCGATTATTTTGAAGTATACCAAGATCAAATCATTGAAATTGGCCTCACCGCAAACCGTGGCGATGCCGCCAGTCATTATGGTGTTGCCAGAGATTTGTATGCCCTAGGCGTAAAGAAAAAAAGAACCGTTCTACCAAGGTTAATTTTAGGTCAGGCCGAAAACCCATTTACCGTTACCATACAAAAAGACAGTGGCTGCTTGAGGTATAGCGGATTAGAAATTAACAATATCACCGTTAAACCTTCGCCAGAATGGTTGCAAAATAGGTTAAGAGTGATTGGCCTAACGCCAATCAACAATATTGTAGATGCAACCAATTTTATGATGCACAGCATTGGTCAGCCTTTGCATGCATTTGATGCGGCAGAAATTGCAGGACATCAAATCATTGTTCGTACTGCAAAAGAAGGCGAGCGCATGGTTACTTTGGATCAAACAGAAAGAAAAATGAAAGGCCATGAGTGCTTGATATGCGATGCGGTGCGACCATTGGCCATTGCTGGAGTATTTGGCGGATTGCATTCTGGCATCAACGCCGAAACCAAAAATATTTTTATTGAAAGTGCCTATTTTGATAGTGCAACCGTGCGCAAAGCGGCCAAAGCCCATGGACTCAATACTGACGCCAGCTTTAGGTATGAGCGTGGCACTGATCCAAACATTACTTTTGAAGCCTTGCACGATGTGGCTGCTTTGATATTGGATATAGCTGGTGGTTATTTGCCAAGCCAAATTATTGATGTGTATCCAAACCCTGTGCCTGATAGAGTTATTCAGTTTTCGCCAGCTAAATCAAACGCCATCATTGGTAAAGACATTCCTTTGGCCACCCAAAAGAAAATACTCACCGATTTACAAATTTTGATTCGTGAAAATGGCAACGATGATTGGGAGTTAACCGTACCACCTTACAGAGTAGATGTGGAGAGAGCCATTGATGTTACCGAAGAAATTTTGCGCATATACGGTTTAAACAACATTGAAATGGGCCATGCCATTAAATCGGCAATGACTTTCAGCAAAGATGAGTTCGGTTTGAACCTAAAAAATAATTTGGCCAATTTTTTAACTAGCAATGGTTTTTTTGAAATTGCTACCAACTCATTAACGCGCTCGAGCAATTATACCGAAGAACAGTTGGTTCAAGCCGTTCCATTACTAAATCCTTTGAGCCAAGATTTGGATATTTTAAGACGCGATATGGTTTACAGCTTGTTGGAGGCGGTACAATATAACAATAACAGAAAAAGCAACGACTTACGTTTTTATGAAATTGCCAAAACCTATTCGCGCCATGGAGATGCCAATGATTTAAGCAGCTATAAGGAACAAAAACATTTGGTTTTAGGCTTACTGGGCAAAAAACAACCAGAAACTTGGAACAATCCCAAAACAGAGTTTGGCTATTTTGGCTTAAAAAACTTGGTAGAAGCCATTTTTAAAAAGGCAGGCATTGCCAAATTGAGCTATACCTATGAGGAAGATGCTCGCTTTGAAATTGCTGCACAAATTTTTGTAAAGAAAAAGCAAGTGGGTGTTATGGGCTGTTTGAACCAAAACCTTGCGAAAAAATATGATATTGACAAATCGTTTTGGTATGCTGATATTGATTTGGATTTGCTAACAGAATTGGCCAAGGAAGTAAAGTTTAAGTTGAAGCCAGTATCAGTTTTTCCAGAAGTGCGAAGAGATTTGGCGCTATTATTGGATCAAACCGTAACCTATGAGCAATTAGAAAAAATTGCACTAAAAACAGAGCCTAATCTATTAAAAGCCGTAAATGTATTCGATGTATACATGGGCGATAAAATTGAGCAAGGAAAAAAATCCTATGCCTTGAGTTTTATTTTACAAGATGAAAACAAAACCTTAACCGATGCAGAAATAGAAGCAGTGATGAACAAGCTGGTTCAAAATTTTGTAAAGGAAGCTGGGGCAGTTTTAAGAGGCTAATCCATGAAAACAGGGGAGAAAGCAGCATTAATTAGGTTAAAAGTGACCGCCTTGCTCCAGCAAGTTGCCCAATTACAAAAAAAGCTTGAAGAAGCGCAATTGGAGCGAGAAAGCTTAAAAATTGAGCTGCAAGAACAAACAAAAAAAGTAGAAATATTAGAAGATAAGAATAAAATTAGTAAACTTGCTGATGGAATTCAACTAGGAAAGCAGGACAAATTGGAAATGAAACAAGCCATTAATCAATATGTTCGCGAAATAGATGAATGCCTAAAGTTGTTAAACCAAATACCTAACAACCATTGAACGAGCTTTCTATAAATATCCATATAGCCGGAAGGGTTTATCCCCTAACTGTTGACTCAAAGGAGGAATCCAATTTGAGAGCAACCGGTAAACTCATACAGGATAAATTGCAGCAATACAGCAAGCAATTTAACCTGCGCGATCAACAAGATTCTTTGGCCATGTATGCCATAGAAATAGCGAATGAGAATTTGGCACTGAAACAACAATTGTTGGAGAGTGCTAATGAAACGGAGGTAGAACTGGACCAAATAACCCAGTTGTTAAAGCACATTCAATTGTAAACGAAAGGATTTGAGTTTGGCGTTCAACACATAAACAGTTAAACCAAATGGGAGCTATTGAAATTATTATTGCTATGCTGTCTTTAGTGGCAGGTGCAGCAGTTATGTGGGTTGTAAATAATAACAACCTCAAAACAAAATCGGTACAAATTATAAAAGATGCCGAAGAAAAAGCCGAAATCCTGAAAAAGGATAAATTATTAGAGGCAAAAGAAAAGTTTTTTCAACTGAAGTCGGAACACGACAAAGAGGTAAATAACCGAAATGCCAATCTTTTAAAAGAGGAAAACAGAATTAAGCAGATTGAACAGAGCCTAAAGCAGAAACAAGAGGCTGCTCAACGCAAAGATTCTGAGTTAGATTCCATCAAACAAAGTTTAGAAAAGCAACAAGCTGCTGTTCAACTTAAAAAGGAAGAGGCTGATAAAGCACTTAACAACCAAGTAAAACAACTAGAAAAAATTGCCGGACTAACCGCTGATGAGGCTAAAAAGCAATTGGTTGAAGCTTTGCACGAGGAGGCTCGAACCGAGGCGCTTTCTAAAATTAAAGACATTACCGATGAGGCCAAATTAACCGCCAGCAAGGAAGCCAAGAAAATCATTTTGAGCACCATTCAACGCACAGCGGCAGAACATGCCATTGAAAATGCCGTGAGTGTATTCAATATTGAAAGCGACGAATTAAAAGGTAGAATTATTGGTAGAGAAGGTAGAAATATCCGTGCTTTAGAGGCAGCTACAGGTGTTGAATTTATTGTAGATGATACTCCTGAAGCCATTATCCTTTCTTGTTTTGACCCTATTAGAAGAGAAGTAGCGCGTTTGGCCATGCACCGTTTGGTAACAGATGGCAGGATTCATCCTGCACGCATTGAAGAAGTGGTTGCTAAAACCAAAAAGCAAATTGAAGAGGAAATTGTAGAAATAGGCGAGCGCACTTGCATTGATTTGCAAATTCATGGCCTACACCCAGAATTGGTGCGCATGGTCGGTAGAATGCGTTACAGAAGTTCATATGGCCAAAATTTATTGCAGCACTCACGTGAGGTTGCAAACCTTTGTGCTACAATGGCCGCAGAATTTGGCTTAAATGTGAAGTTAGCAAAACGTGCCGGATTATTACATGATATTGGTAAAGTGCCAGACGACGATGCAGAAACACCACATGCATTATTGGGAATGAAGCTTGCGGAAAAATACAAAGAGAATTGGGAAGTGGTAAACGCCATTGGCGCGCATCATGATGAGGTTGAAATGACCTCTATCCTATCTCCAATCATCCAAGCTTGTGATGCCATTAGCGGCTCAAGACCAGGTGCGCGTAGAGAAGATACCGAGAATTACATGAAGCGATTGAAAAACTTGGAGAACATTGCCTTGAGCTACCCTGGTGTAGAAAAAGCATTTGCCATCCAAGCAGGTAGAGAATTACGCGTAATGGTAGAATCGGATAAAGTAACCGACGACCAAGCAGATTTGATGTCGATTGACATGAGCCAGCGTATTCAAAAGGAAATGACCTACCCTGGTCAGATTAAGATTACGGTAATTAGAGAGAAGCGTAGCGTTAATTTCGCTAAGTAGCCCTTCGACCCATACGACAGGCTCAGGGTGACGCTGTTAGCAAAAGTCCATGGTCGATGGACCATAGAACATAGTTTTTAAAAAAGCCTGCTCAAGAGATTGAGCAGGCTTTTTTATATAGTTAAAATGCACTATCTTAGCGGTATGAGAAATGATTTTTTAATGGATAAAACTCAAGTGAAAATATTCAAGCTTGGGGAAGAGCCAAAATCATATGAATATTGGTTAACCCAAAGTCCTGAAAAAAGAATTTCAGCTATTGAATATTTACGTAAACAGATAAATGGAACTGAATCAAGACTTCAAAGAGTTTATAGAATTACTAAACTTAAATGAGGTAAAATATATTGTTGTAGGAGGCTATGCAGTAGGTTTTCACGGATATCCAAGATACACCGGGGATATTGATTTATGGATTGCCATTTCAAAAGAAAATACTGAACGATTTGTTGATGTACTTAAAAAATTTGGGTTTATAGCACTTGCCTTAATTCCTGAAGATTTCCAAAAAGAAGATTTGGTTATACAATTTGGTTACGAGCCAAATCGAATAGATATCTTAACCTCGGTTACTGGTTTAAATTTTGAAGAATGTTATGCAAAATCGAACCAAGCCAATTTTGAAGGCTTACCAATTATTTTTCTTGATCTTGAAAGTTTAAAGAAAAATAAATCTTTAACAGGTAGAAAAAAGGATTTAGGTGATATTGAAAATCTGCCATAGGTGCATATTTTAAAAAGCCTGCTCAAGAGATTGAGTGGGCTTTTTTTGTTTATAAATAATAGCCTGGTGCATTTATGCCCGGGTTGGATGATTGATAAAAAACCTACCCTCACATTATTCCCGTGCCTGAAGGCACGGGCTATTATTTTAAACTACACCTTGAGCCTTAAGAAGGATTGAAGGCCTAGCCAGGAATGAGGTGTATTTCATGTTTATCATTGCCATCCATATAGTAATACCAGAAGGATTTTTCTTCCAATTTTAGGATGATAAAAGTTCTAGAGCTTTGGTTGTCATTGCCAGTTAAACGAATCTCTTGGTCTTTGTTTTGGAATACCCAAGTTCCAGTTCCGTTTAAGGAATTCCAAGTGTAGGAATAGTTACCACTTTTTGTAAAAGTTTCACGGTAATCATTTAACAATGAAGTAAAATCGGAGCCATTCACTTTATAGTTCTCAACCTTCCAAGTATTGGAAACCCGCTCGGTTCTGGAACGCAAACTAATACCAGGGCCATCATCATATTTGTTGCAACTTGTTAAGGCAAACAAACTCAGGGAAAGGGCAAACATCATAATAATGCTGCCTTTAAATGAATTCAAAAATTTCATATTTACTTGTAATTAATATCCCGCAAAGTTGCTCTGCTTCGGATTAACAAGTATTACATAATAAAAGGAAAATGTTGTATGTAAATTTTGGAAGAAATAAATATAAAAGAATAAATAACATCCTAGCTCATTTATTTTAGAATTCATTTATGCCTATTAAATAATAGCCCGGCGCATTTATGCCCGGATTTAATGATTGAACAAAAATCAATATTAGGCCTTAAGGCCTTTTCTGAAAAACGTTAATTTGCAATGACGCATCTTTTCCATAAAAAAACAAAAAAAGACCTAAAGGCCAGATGAAAAATCTATCATCACGATATTCCCGAACCTAAAGGCATCGGGCTATTATTTTACACCACACCTTGAAATTTTCGAAGGGTCAAACGGGTTAATGAGCCTCAAGCCAATTATTCCCCACTCCTACTTCTGCCACAACCGGCGTGAGCAGCTCCATGGCGCTTTCCATGTTTTGTATCACTAGTGGTTTTAATAATTCAATCTCCGATTTGTGTGCATCAAATACCAATTCATCATGTACTTGCAAAATCATTTTTGAATGCACAATGCCATTCGCAGGATCTTTTAAAGCCTTATGAATTTTAATCATGGCCAACTTAATCATATCGGCCGCACTGCCTTGGATAGGTGCGTTGATGGCATTACGCTCTGCAAATCCGCGGACCGTAAAATTGGCCGAATTGATATCGCGTAAATACCTCCTTCTTCCCAATAAAGTTTCTACATAACCATGTTCCTTGGCAAAATTAATTGTGCTATCCATATACGTTTTGATTCCAGGATATGCTTTAAAATATTCTTCAATAATTGCTGCTGCATCCTTACGCCCGATGCCTAAATTTTGGCTCAAACCGAAAGCTGATTGTCCGTAAATGATACCAAAATTTACTGCCTTGGCGCGCCTGCGTTCATCGCTCGTTACTTCTTCTATAGCCTTGCCAAAGACCCTTGCCGCCGTGGCCTGATGGATATCCAATTTATTTTTAAATGCCTCTATCATGGCTTCTTCCTTGGCCACTGATGCAATGATACGCAACTCTATTTGTGAGTAATCTGCACTTAACAAAACATAATCATCATTCCTTGGTATAAATGCCTTGCGCACTTCTTTGCCTTTATCTGTTTTAATAGGAATATTTTGCAAATTTGGATTGGTTGAACTCAACCTACCTGTTGCTGCCACTGCCTGATTAAAGCTGGTATGTACCCTACCTGTTAAAGGGTTAATCATGGTTGGCAATGCATCTACATAAGTTGATTTTAGCTTTTGAAATTGCCTCACTAACAAAATCTTTTGTATGATTTCATGCTCACTCAAACCTTGCAAAATATCTTCGCCAGTTTGGTACTGACCTGTTTTGGTTTTCTTGGCTTTTGGATCTAATTTTAAGTGATCGAACAATACTTCTCCCAATTGCTTTGGTGATGAAATATTAAACGACATACCCGCCAAAGCAATGATGTCTTTTTCTAATTGAGTGAGCTCAATTTCTAATTCTTTTGAATAGCTATTTAAAAAACTCTCATTGATTTTGATACCCTCAATTTCCATGTCGCTCAACACATCAATGAGCGGCACTTCCAATTCGTAAAATAATTTCTCTGCATTGTTTGCCGCCAATTCAGGAAAAAGCTTATCCTTCAATTGCAGCGTTATATCTGCATCTTCGGCTGCGTATTCTTTAATTTTATCAATAGCCACATCGCGCATGCTCAATTGGTTTTTACCTTTTTTTCCAATAAGTTCTTCTATACTCACTGGCTCATAATTGAGGTATATGCCACTCAGGTAATCCATCCCATGTCGCAAGTCTGGCTCTATTAAATAATGCGCTAACATGGTATCAAAAACTGGTCCGGCCAAAGTAAACCCATAGCGCTTAATGATGTTTAAATCATACTTCACATTCTGCCCAATCTTAACAATTTCTGGATGAATAAAAATTGGTTCAAACAGTCCTAATAGTGCTTTGGCTTCCTCAAAATTATTTGAAAAAGGAATGTAATAGGCATGATGCTTTTTATACGCAAACGACAAGCCAACAATATCTGCTTCGGTACTTTCCAATTGCGATGTTTCTGTATCAAAACAAACCTCTTTTTGTTGCAACAATATTTGCAAAGCCTGCTCACAAGCTTCTTTGGAATCTAATAACTCATAATGGTGCTCAATATCGCTGATGGTATCTCGTTTTACTGTAGGCTGCACTTCTTCACCTGTTTCAACAGTTGCTACTTCAACAGCAGTTTTGGTTTGAACCGAACCTTGATTAAACAAATCGAAACCACCAGAAGCGCTCTGAGGAGCTTGCGCAGCAGGCGATTGGCCTGGAACATTGGCATCGGCAAATATTCTTTTAATCAATGTTTTGAATTCCAATTCAGCAAATATCTTTTCTGTTTCTTCCCTATTTGGAGGATCCAATACCAATTCTTTTTCATCAAATTCAATGGGCACATTGATATCAATTGTTGCTAAACGTTTTGATAAGAAAGCTTGCTCTCTATTGTTTTCTACATTCTCTTTTTGCTTGCCTTTCAGCTCATGGGTGTGCTCATACAAACCTTCCATGCTACCGTATTTTTGAACCAATAATTTAGCAGTTTTTTCCCCTATACCCGGCACGCCTGGAATATTGTCTACAGCATCACCCCATAGTCCTAATATATCTATCACCTGATTTATCTCTGTGATTTCCCATTTCTTTAAAACCTCTTGAACACCCATTATTTCTATGTCGTTGCCCATGCGTGCAGGCTTATAAATAAAAATATGCTCTTCTACCAATTGACCAAAGTCTTTATCGGGGGTCATCATGTATACATCAAAACCTTCCAGACTAGCCTTTTTAGCCAAAGTGCCAATAATATCATCTGCCTCATATCCTGGCATAATTAACAAAGGAATATTCAATGCTTCTGTAATTTGCCTAATGAATGGCAGAGCCGAAGAAATTCCTTCTGGCATTTCTTCTCTGTGTGCTTTGTAGGCTTCAAACTCTATGTGTCTCGCTGTTGGCTCAGCTGTATCAAAGGAAACGCCAATATGAGTAGGCTTTTCACGCTTCAACAAATCCAGCAAAGTGGTTACATATCCAAAAATGGCTGAAGTATTAAACCCATAGCTGGTAACCCTTGGGTTCTGACTAAAAGCAAAATAGGCCCTATACACCAAGGCCATGCCATCCAATAAAAATAATTTCTTCTCACGCATGGTCGCAAGATAATTATTTGGAGTGAAACCTATAGTGTCCAAAACGTAAAAAAAAGAAAGAGAAGTGATTGTTGCAGATAGATTTTATAGTGACTTTCCTCTGTTAAGTCTATGGAACATCAGTGGAGTCTATTTCGTTTTAAGGCATAAAGAAAATTTCTCCTTTAAATCTACAAAAGAAAATCTATTACCATTAGATAGCATCAGCATATCGTTAAGGATGCAATAATCGTATTCACAAGTTGGAAAACTGGGAAAGGTACTTCTATAACCGGATTATGTACTTTGAAGTATTCGAAAGGCATGATAACAAATAAAGTGAAGGTAAACCATTCAAATAAATAATGAAATGAAAAAGTTCTAAGCATCCTAAGTCAAACTAAAAATTGCACCAATATATATTTTATTGTAATAACTGGTATTAAAAGAAAAGACGGGCAAATTGCCAAGTTATTTGCCATAGTCTTGTACCTTTTATAGTTTTTAAGGACATTTCAAAAATTAAATTATTATAATTAATTTTTTTATACCTTCGTTTAATAAATAACTAATATTCTAATATTTAAGAACTTTATACCCTATGAAACGTAAATTACCAAAAACCTTTTTTCAAATAATCATAATTGGATTATTTTTGCAGAGCCAAATATTTTGCCAAACTGTAAGCCCAGATTTAGGTCAGGATATTCATATTTGTAGAACAAATACAGGTACCATCTCGCTTGAATTATTAAACAAAAGTGATTTGAATAGTCAATATCTGAATCTAAATGAATATAAATGGGTTGAATTAATTGGAGGTTTGTATCTAATTCATAAACACGAACAAATTTCATCCTTTGATTCAATAAAATCGTTAACTATTCCAAAATCTGACTTTAAAGTTAATAGAACTTTTCGATTAATCATTTCTGGATTATTACCAGAAGATTCAAGTGAAATAAGTGGTAATGAGTTTTTTATTTATGACGATATACTAATAACAGTTGAACAACCAAAGTTAGAAGTCACGGACTCTGTTTTGTGTGAAGGAAGTGTATCAACAATAAAAATAAATTGGTGTGGGGAATACAATATATCAAACTGCATTTACCAGATTTCAACCTTGGGTGAGAATTCATATTTTCCATTAGCAAATCTACCTTTTAATGATAGCCTTGGTTCATTTTTGATTACTTCACCTCACCTTGATAGTATAAATACATTTGAAGATCAATTTATATATTTACAAGGTGTTTTAATCCTAAATGAAGGTGATACCTTTATGACTGATATACGAAAAATCAAAGTTATCAATTTGAGACCACCTGGAATCCGACCTTTTCATTATTTATGTGGTTCATCCAACGAAATTCATTTGGATTTAGGGGGACGTGATGCAAGCCAATTTAGATATAATTGGTTCTATAGAAATCCTGAATCATCAATCGACTCGCTAATTGAAATTGATTCAGATTCAATTAATTTAGCATTAGATGGATTTTATTCTGCTATAATTTATAGAATTGATAGTATAAATGAAGTGATATGTTATTCTGTTTCGCCTGAAATACAAACTATAAGTCAAAATGTTCCGCCAGAAATAATTTGTGAAAGACCTTTTTTAATTGGTTTAGAGGACTCTATTAAAATAGAACTGAATTTTAATTTCCCAGAAGAAATAAGGGATTTAATAAGATTAAATTGGTTTAAAGATGGAAATTTAATTTTTGGTGAAATATCGACTTCTTTATATGCAAAGGAGCCTGGAGTATACAGTGCCGTAATTTATGACCTTTGTGAAGATTCAACAAATTCTAACTTGATTACCATTTTACTAAATAAGAAGCCAAATTCTCTTAATAATTATACTTCAGATAAAAAAAATATTTATTTGTTTCCTAATCCATCAGATGGAAGGATAACATTAAATACTAAATCATCTAATTGGATTAAAAGTAAAATTTTATTCAATGTAACTGATATAAATGGCAAAATAATTGAAAGTGGCTCTTTCGTTTGTAAAGAAGAGAACCTTTTTATCTTTAATCATCTTTCAAAGGGAGGGTATTTTTTAAACTTAGAAAATATTCAAAATGAAGAAGTTGAAATATTTAAATTTATAATAATACATTAATGCTTATGAAAACCAAAATTATATTATTATTTATCTTAAACCTACATTTCACTAATATATTATTAGCAGAATGTAATTGTAATAATTATTTATTTACTGCAACCTCAACCTGTAGTTCAATTTCGGTAAGAGTAGGATATACCATAATTCAAACTTTCCCAAGTCTAAATTGTCAACTTGGATTCTTACCGCGGACTTTCAGAATTGACATTGATGAAACGGATAATCCTTTCTCAATACCCATCACGCATAATAATATTGTCATAACAAATTCTATCAAGCTTATAACTGACATTTTTAATGGATTAAATCCCAATACTAATTATACTGTAACGATAAGTATTAAGGGCGGATGTCCAATAATTTGGTCTGATGCAGTTAAAATACTTTATATAAAAACTGGAGGGGGTTGTTCAAATCAAACAACAACCGCTAATGACTTGAATTTGATTACTTGTAACAGTTTTATTGCATCTTGGCCGTCAAATCCTTGTGCTAGTAATTATCAATTAAAAATGTGGAATACCCAAACCAATTATTATTATGATAATGGTACTATTCATACAGGATCAAATTTTAAATTCTATGGAGGAAATAATAATCCTTTACCACAAGGAAACTACGCATTTCAATATAGATTTAGCTATAAAACTTGCGTTAGTGGGGTGTTAACAACAGTTTATACAAATTGGTCTACTATCAAAACTTGTTCTATAAGTGGGTCTTCTTCTCCAATTATTTATACCCAAACCCAAACATTACATCCATGCAGTTCTTCTGTTGTGTTATCAGCAAATTCAATATCTGGAGGTTATTGGACAGTAAATCCTTCAAATGGTGGAACTTTTAGCAATATTTATTCCCCAAACGCAACTTTCACAATTAATGCAAATCAAACAAATGTTATTTTAACTTGGAATGGTCCTTGTCCAACTAATAAAGCCAATATTACAATAACCAATGGGTTCACATGCGGAAATGACTATACCGACACTAGAGACAATAAAATTTACCCTACCATATACATAGGAAACCAATGCTGGTTCAAAAAGAACCTAAATTATACTAATACTAATAATACTGCTGGTTTTGAATATTTTAGTTTAAGCTCGACAGTACTAGGTACATCTAAAGTTTACAAATATTGTTACGACAATAGTCTAAATAATTGTAGTACTTATGGGGCATTATATTCTGGCACTACAGCAAGAATGAATAACGTATGCCCCGCATGTTGGAGAGTACCAACTGGGGAACCTCAATCTCTATCAGACTATCAATTATTAGTTAATAATTATAGTTCACCTTCACTTGCTGCCTTAGCCTTGGAGGATGCAAATAATTACAATTCTCATATGAATGTAGGTGGTTTGAAGAATCCTGGATACATATATCTTGGGTTAAATAGTATCCAATATTATCCTCCTAGTATGTTTTGTGGCACCAACCCAAGATGCTTTGTTTATAATAATTTGTTTTCAAAAAACACTACTTATTATTGGAGTCAATCAGTTAATATACCTCAAGCAAATCCACCTTATACTTCATTTGCAAATTGGGGAGCACAATTCCATGGTCCTAATTCAGGTATGTCAATGGGACATACGATATTTTTATTTGTCGGTGGAATTGAAGAAGAAGCAAGTTATATTAGATGTATTAAAGTTAAATATTAATTGATTCCATAAATTCTAAATATTTTTATGAGACTACTGAATATATTAATTATTTTTCTAATTATAATAACTGAATCTTCAGCCCAAGAGGTTATTCTTTTACGAAAGGATATACCAAAGATTGGTACTAAGATTTATATGAATTACAATAAAATTGATTCACCCTTGGTATTATCTAATTTTTCTACAACAGGAACGGACAATTTTTGGGATTTCAGTTTATACAATCTTCGCAACACTGATACAATTACATTTGATTCAATACCACAATCTGATTCTCTTTTTTCCAAGGCTACATTAGTTCAAATTTCATTTTGGAATACAGATAAAATATACATTAATTATAATGATACACAATTTCTTTATTGTGCCTATAAAAAGTCCTATTTTGATTTATTTGGTGGTCCTTTATATCCAGTAATAAATCCATTCTTATACAGATTTAAATTCCCAATGCAATTTTCCGATTCTATTTCTAAAAAGGCAAATGTACAATCATATGGTATTGCTCATTTTGATAGCGCTTACAACCTAGTTGACTCACAATTTTTAATAGAAACAATTTCATATTCATCCAATCTAAAAGCAAAAGGAAAAGTTAAATTAAAATCTGGCCTCTATAATTCAATTATGGACTATACCTATCAAACTCTAATTGATTCATTATATATTAAAAACTCCTCAACAAATTGGGAATGGAAATTTTATTATGTTGTAGGATTTGGTTTTGCCGATAAATATTCTTGGTTTGTCAATGGATGTATTGTGCCAGCAGTAGAGTATTTCCCATCAACAAACTTATTAGGCATACGTGATAATGAATTACCTGTAGGATTAAATACTTCATATAATTCAATCAATCCTATTCTATATCCTAATCCAACTTCAAGTTTACTCCATATTGATATAAAAAACTTGAATAGATATAAATATAGGCTATATGATTTTGCAGGTCGGATGATAAAGGAAGGCATAATTGATGATGGGATATTAAATATAAATGAACTG
>JBILJL010000222.1:0-4276 GCA_044377255.1 Bacteroidia bacterium | reverse complement strand
ATGTAACTAATTCGGCTTCAGTTTTAAATGGTTTATTTCCAATAACTACTAATTCCGACTTACGCAATTTAGGTAAAATAACTTCAGTTGCTTTTTTCCATGATTTTTCGTGGTCTTTGCGTAATTGAGCTTCACGATCTTCATCACTAATATTTGTATTATTAACAATAGCAATCATTGCATCTTTGTCTGCAAAATTTGAACTAGCCAACTCATTTGCAAATCCTTTCCAGTCTTCTGCTAACATATAACCCATGCTAAAATTACTATCGTTAACTTCTGCAAATCCTAATTTCTTTAGTTCTTTTCTGAAGTATGCGAATGTAGAGGTGGACCTACCTTTAGATAAGTTGCTGTTTCTTTCTAATTCTCCATCAGGTGAAGCAAAAGCATTGATTGAAATACCCCTTACTATCCAATTTGGGTCTTTGGTAAGTAATACTTTTAAATTATTGATTTGGATTTTGTTATTGATTGATTTACCAACTTTAAAATTAGCATTAAACTTATCCACATCCATTGGGAAATAAATATTAACGGCCTTGTTGCTAATTTCCGGTTGATAGCTATCTGTAGCTAATTGATATTCATTTGAAAATTTAAGCATTCCAGCTGTAGTAATAGTACCTAAAACCATAATACTATCGGAAACCTTAACTGGTTTTCCCGCAACAGTAAAACTAGGATACAATTTTACATTTTTCAAATCTGCGGTGTAAGGTATTTTATCTGAATAAACTACCTTACCTCCAGTTTTAGAATTAATGGTGTAATCGGCTGAACCTTTACCTTTTTCGCCTTTAAGTGTTACACTTTTTAGTGCAATTTCTTTACCATCTTTGGTTTTAAGATAAGGCTGGAAAGTGGCTACGGTGCTCGATTTAACTGACTTTGGTGGCACATTACCTGTGATGACTACACTAACTGAGTCGGCCCTCATTTCCAAAGGATCTGGGTTGACTGAATAGCTGTTTTTTGTAAAGTTAGGACCACTACATGCGGCTAAAAAAATAGAAGTAGCTAAACTTAGAGGTAGAACTTTTTGTAAAAAATCCTTCATTGTTAATTAATTTTGATGCGCAATAATAGTTTATTGTGGCAAAGAATAAAAATAATTATAATCATTTTGTACATAATTAAAATTAAAGGAAAAGCTAAAATTCCAGATTACCTTCAAGTAAGGGATGAAAATTTCACATTGATAGCCTACACAAGAACAGACAGGCCAGAGAAGGCTCTAGAGAAATGTGGCTTAGGATCACACATTGGTAAAATATTACTTTTAATGAATGAAATACCATTTGGCCAAATGACTAAATTAGAACTCAATGACTAAAAACACTAAAATTATTTCCCTTAGCGGAGTTTCCATTTTCCAACAAGATAACTTGGTTCTGTCAGATGTAAACCTAGAAGTCTTTGAAGGTGATTTTGTTTATTTAATTGGCAAAACTGGAAGTGGCAAAAGTTCATTACTAAAGGTGCTTTATGGTGAATTGCCTATTGATAAAGGAATAGGAACTTTGTCACATTTCGACTTAACCAAACTTAAAAATGCGCAGTTGCCACTTTTAAGAAGAGAATTGGGAATGGTATTCCAGGACTTTCAACTGCTTCAAGATAGGAGCGTTTATGACAATTTGGTTTTTGTTTTAAAGGCCATTGGCTGGAAAAACCAAACAGAAATGGAAAATAGGATCAATGAGGTGCTTAAAATGGTTAATTTAAACACAAAACTGCATAAACTTCCTTTTGAACTTAGCGGCGGGGAGCAACAAAGAGTTGCTATTGCAAGAGCATTGCTCAATAAACCTTCGGTAATTTTAGCCGATGAACCAACAGGAAATTTAGACCCTCAAACAAGTGACGATATTTTAAAACTACTTCACCAAATCTGTTTAAATGGTACGGCGATATTAATGGCAACGCATGATTACAGGATTTTAGACAAATACCCTTCAAAAATAATCAGATGCATTGGAGGTAAATTAGTGAACCATGTTTCTTTAAGCGAATTTATGGAAGAAGTTGGATAATCTTTTGAGCATTTTTTAACACATCAAATTCACTTCCTATTACTTTAGTCCTTTCTAATAACAGATCGGTTGTAAACTCCAGTTTCATTAATTCATCAATTTTCTGAATGAATTCGTTGTTGTTTTTTGCAATAATACAAGCTTTCTCTAATCCACTCCCTTCAACCATTTGAGGATTTACCAGAACAAATCTTCCTTGAAACATCACGTTAATTAATTTCAATTTAATGCCTGTAGGTTGAAAAGTTGGTAAAATATTGATGTGAGCTTCTTGAATATGATTGTCTATTTCTACAGGCGTTAATCCTTCTAATAAACGAATATTCCTATTTTGGGAAGCTGCATTCCTGATTTCAGGAGAAAACTCGTCGCCAGCAATTTTAAGAATATGTGGAGATTTATTAAATACTTTTTCAATAAGAAAAATTGCGGCTTGGTGATTTTCAGAAACACTCAATTTACCGTGGTAAAAACAAAAATTGCCTTTTCCTATTTTGATTTTATAATTAGAGTTGCCATGAAATGCAGGAATCAACTGAACTTTTGATCCATAAATACTATCGAGTTGAATTCGGTCTTTTTCACTGATTGCTAAAATATGATTTGCTTGATGAAGTTTTTGTTCAAAACCCTTTAATAGTAGAGCCTCAGCTAGAAAATATATTTTTTTAAGTGAATTTTTTTCAGACTTGGCAAGTAACCTATAATAATCGTGCTCAATATTATGGGTTCGAACCAATTTTATTCTACCACTGAGGGTTGGATGGTTTAAAAAATAACAACTATGAATGGCCTCAAATAAGATAGGTGCATTATTTGCCTGAAGATTATTTAATAAGCTAGCATTCCTTCTTGAACTTACTATATAAGGCAACCAGAATTCAAGCACCAATTTCTTACGAGGATAGTAATATACCTTTTCACAATATTTTTCTAAATCGATTTGTTGTGTTCTTTTACCGTATTCAAAACAATGGAGCGTAATTTTAACCCCTAACTCATGTAAAGCTTTTACTCGATAAAACACATCAATCACACCTCCATAATTGGCTGGGTAAGGAATATCAAATGCTATAATATGGAGAGTTTTATTCAATGAAGTGATTTGTAAATTTCAACCAGTTTTTTTGATTCAATTTGCAAATTATATACTTGAGCAGCTTTTAAACAATTATTTTGCAAATTTTGATATAACTCATTATTGTTAAGTAGCTTATTAATATTGACTATTAATGCCTGCTCAGAGCAATCTGTTAAAACAGCAACAGGAAATATTTCATTGATTTTTTGATACTCTAAAAAATCAGCACAAATCTGAGGAATACCTGCATGGATATAATCAAAGAACTTATTGGCTAAAGAATATTGATAACTAAGGCCTTTGGCTTCAAGAATATTACACCCTAAAAAAGCCTTTTTTGTTAGTGATGGAAGCTCTTTAGGTTCAACAAACCCCAAGAATTTAACCTTATTTTGAAGGTGCATTTCACTTACCTGCTCCCTTAATTTTTTGCTTAAATCACCCTCTCCTGCAATCCATAATTCTGCTTCTACAAAATTCATAGCTTGTATTAATTGAGTTAAGCCTCTTCCTTCATTTAACGCGCCTTGGTAAAAAATAATTTTTTGTGGCGTCTCCTTTTGCAAATTATCCTCAGACAATTTTGGAACATTCATAATTGTAGTAAATGCGGATTGGTATTGGTTGGCAAACAATTCTGCCAAAACTGGTCCAACCGTATAACATTTATCTGCCGATGGAATACAGGTATTCGCAATCAGTTGCCATATTGCCTTGGTTATTACCCTGCCTTCAAGCTCTGGAACCTCTGTAAAATACTCATGCGCATCGAATACTAATTTATTGCCTTTCAATTTGGCCACTATGGTATTGGGAAGTATGGTATCTAGGTCAACTGCAACATGAATATCTGTTTTAATAAACATTAAAAACCATAGTAAGCGAAGGTTATATTCTAGGTAAAACAACTTTCCTTTTTGAAAAAAGCATTTTAATCGTTTCTGACTATAATTCTCATCCCGCAATTGGATTGAATCCATTTTGACCCTACCAACGAGTAATACGTCAAAACCCGCAACAAACAGAGTATTTGCATGCCGTTGCATCCTTTGATCGTAACTTAAGTCGTTGCTTACCGTAAAAATTATTCGCTTTTTTTTGTCCAATTTAATTGCTGTTGTGAATTGAGTTGCAATATACCTCTATCTATTAAAATCCT
>JBILJL010000018.1:0-17445 GCA_044377255.1 Bacteroidia bacterium | reverse complement strand
CCGCCTCTCCATTCGGCCTAGGACCATTGGTTTGGTTTGGCCTTGGTGCTTGGTTTCTGTTGTTATTTTCAGGTCTTGGCAGTTGAGGTGGGTTTGACCTTGTCTGTTGGTTACCCTCTGGTTTGGGGCCATTATTGGTATTAGGCCTAGGACCGTTGTTTTGGAGTCTAGGTTCAGCATTGGATCTTGCCTTATTTTTGTTTCTATTTTGGTTTCTATTTTTATTGCGATCTCTTTCATCGAGCCTGGTTAAGCTACCGGAGCCCATATCGTTTTTAAAATCAAGTTCTACCTTTTCAATTTTCGCAGGCTTTTTATCTTCCAATAGCAAAGGTGGTTTTTCTCCTTTTTTATTGAGGTCGATAATTTCTCTTACCTTTTTAACAGGCAGGCTCAACCATTCGCCACCTAATTCTGTTTGAGGGGCAAACCACATTACCCGTTTTAAGATATCTGTTTTCACAGATTTGTAAGCTATATTATCTTCGAATTGTAGGGTAACATAATTATCTGGTGGAAAATCTTTGAGCGCTTCCATATATGAATCAAGTTCATAGTTTAGGCAGCATTTTAATTTACCACATTGGCCACTTAATTTTAATGGGTTCAGTGATAAATTTTGGTAACGTGCTGCTTGGGTATTCACCAATTTAAAATCTGTGAGCCAGGTACTACAGCACAATTCTCTGCCACAACTACCAATTGCACCAAGCCTTGCGGCCTCTTGGCGGTAGCCAATTTGACGCATTTCAATTCTTACTTTGAAGCTTTCTGCCAAGCGTTTAATGAGTTCTCTAAAGTCAACGCGTTCTTCAGCAGTATAATAAAATGTTGCTTTTCTTCTATCGCCTTGGTATTCTACATCGCTCAGTTTCATGCTGAGGCCTAGTTCCATAGAAATACTTCTAGCCTTATACATGGTGGGTACTTCTAATTCTTGATTTTCTTTAAATTTAGCAATATCAGCCTCCGTGGCTTTGCGCACTATTTTTCTAAAATCAGTATCATTTTCACTTCGGTTATACTTCTTTAATTGAAGTTTCACCAATTCACCTTTGAGGGCAACTTTACCTATGTCGTAGCCATTTTCTGCATCTACTACTACATATTCATTTACATAAAAATCTACCAAGGTGCTCCTATAAAACTCTTTGCGCGTACCTTTAAAGCGCACTTCCACAATGTCGAAAGGCTTCACATGTGGCGGTAACTCCATCTCTGCTAACCAATCGTAAGTATTTAATTTATTGCAACCGCCCGTACTGCAACCTCCGCTGCAACCACCACCAGTGCTACATCCTCCTGAACTACAACCCATATACTTTTTATATAATAAAAGTTAAACCATGATGTTAATGCGGTATTGCATTAACAATTAATAGAATTGTTAAGCAGCCTTTTGGGCGCTTTTCAATTGTCTGCCAATATACAGAGAAAGATTAAGAAAAAGGATTTTTAGATTGGCATTTCGTTCTGTTGAATACACTGCATCATCCAAACTTGTTGTTATTTCACTTAGATTGCCGGCGGAAAGGAAGCTCGAAAATTTTACCAAGAATTGCAACTCTTGTTCATTTACGCGCAATAATTGCCTATCGCCGTACTTATAAATAAAAGCCGCTCTTATCATTTGAGAGGTATAACCTAAGAAGTTTTTTACATATTCTCTGCCTGATCCACTTATTTCATCCACCCATTTTTGAAGTTCATCTACTTTACCACTGAAGCAAAAGCGCATCCATTGGCTAAAAGTTTCAAAATAACCATCGTGCTCAATTTCTAATAACGACAGAGCCAAATTGTAGTTTCCATCTGCCAATCTACTTATATCTGTGGCCTTTTGTGGCGTGCATTGGTGGTCTTTTTGCAAGGCCAATTCAATATCACTATCAGTTAGTTTGGGGATTTTAATGGTTTGCGCCCTAGATAAAATGGTGGGTAAAACGCGTTCGGTATTTGACGCAACCAAAATAATAAGAGTTCCCAAAGGAGGTTCTTCCAATAATTTTAATAAAATATTTCCTGCGGTATCTAAGTATTCTGCTTGCCAGATAATTTGCGTTTTAAACTTGGCTTCATAACTGGTTAAGCCAAGTTTGCTAATGATTTCTCGGCACTCTTCGCGGGTAATATTTCCTTGTTTATTGGCATTGTTGTCTAAGGTTTGAAGCCAATCAAAATCGCTCAGGTATGGATTTTTCAATAAAGCTTCACGCCAATCTTCTGCCAATTCTTTACTTTGTTTGTAAGGTGAAATGGTAGGGTAAGTAAAATGTAAATCGGGGTGAACCAATTTTTGAAATTTTATACAACTAGCGCATTCTCCGCAACTATCATTAGGCAATGGTTGCAAACAATTCACATATTGGGCAAATGCCAAAACCAAGGGTAAGTTACCACTACCCTCTGGCCCCAAAAACAGTTGGGTATGGCTTATTCTGCCAGTTTGAGCCATTTTTAATAGCTTTTCTTTTATAAAATCCTGACCTATAATTTGTTTGAATAACATGTTGTCTTAAAGTAAGGTCTTCGCAAATTAATATAAATCATAAAATAACCTAAATTTGGTCATTATTTAATAATTATTTAATCATTTGATTTGTTTTTTTAAATATGTATATTAAATTTGCCACCCCCAATGAGCAAACAAATCTTTACCTTCACCCTGAAAAGTCACTGCCCAAATTGTGGGTCTTGGGACCTAGAGCGCGTTAAAAGACCCTTTTGGGCAAGTTTCTTCAACGAATTAAAAACATTTTGGTGCCGCAAATGTTTTAAAATAATAACTTGTATTAACAAGATTGATGAAGATTAGGCATTTCGCCTAATTAATTTTTACTAGTTTATTCGCTAATAGGATTAATTTTATAATTATTCCTTAAACCCAATTCGTTTTCTTGGCTCATTTTCTTGATGGACAAGTTGCCTCAGGTATTCAAATAATTGTTGGATGCTTTGGTCTTGGTTTCCAATTTTGTTTTCTAGTTCTGTTAGCTTGAGCTGAATGTCTTTATTTGCGAATTGAATTTCTCTCATTTTTGAGTACATGCGCATTATTTGAATATTTACTGTAATGGCTCTTTTACTATTTAAAACGCCAGATAACATAGCAACTCCTTGCTCGGTAAATGCAAAAGGTATTTTTCTGGTTCCACCCCAATTTGATATTCCAGATTGGAATATCAAATTTTGAAATTCTTGTTCATTTAGTTGAAACATGAAGTCCTCTGGGAATCTATCAATATTGCGTTTTACTGCCTTATTTAAATTGCCAGTGGTTACGCCATAAAGTTCAGCTAAATCTTTATCAAGCATCACCTTTTGGTTTCTTAATACGAAGATCTTTTTTATCAGTATTTCTTCTGGAACAATTATTTCATTTTCAGTTTTCATAGCGACTAAGTTCTGCTGACTAATTTCTGCTGTTGTTTTTCATTCCTTAAAACCAATTCGTTTTCTAGGTTCATTTTCTTGATGGATGAGTTGCCTCAAGTATTCAAATAATTGTTGGATACTTTGGTCTTGGTTTCCAACTTTGTTTTCTGATTCGTTAATTTTAATTTGTAGGTCTTTGTGTGTAACTAACATTTTACGGACACGGGCAAAGACTCTAATGATGTGAATATTTATTTTTATAACATTTTGGCTATTAAGCACGCTCGAGAGCATGGCAATACCTTGCTCTGTAAAAGCATAATGCAAATATTTGAAATGCTAGCCACGCTTTATGGTGCCAAATTGGCTCCTTAAAGCATTTGATTCCTTTTTTCTTAAGCAGCTCCACCCCAACTTTCTCTATCCAAACTCCTATATTGAATTGCCTCTGCCAAGTGCTCAATCTTTATTTCATCGGAGCCTGCTAAATCTGCGATGGTGCGCGCAACTTTTAAAATGCGGTCGTATGCCCTTGCCGATAATTGCAATTTGTTCATGGCAACTTTTAATAGGTTTTGCCCAACTGGCGTGAGTTGGCAAAATTCTCTGGCCATGGTAGAACTCATTTGTGCATTGCTATAGATGCCATCCATCTCTTGATAGCGCTCGCTTTGTATAGCTCTTGCTGCCACCACTCGGTTTCTAATCAACTCACTTTTTTCTGCCTTTCTTTGGTCGGTCAACTGATCAAAATCTACTGGCGTTACTTCTATATGTATGTCTATTCTATCTAATAGTGGTCCGCTTATTTTGCTCAGGTAACGTTGCACCACCTGACTGCCGCAAACACATTCTTTTTCGGGGTGGTTAAAATAGCCACACGGGCATGGATTCATGCTGGCAACCAACATAAAACTTGCTGGATATTCTATAGAAAATTTAGCCCTAGAGATAGTTACCCTTCTTTCTTCTAAAGGTTGCCGCATTACTTCCAATACTGTGCGTTTAAATTCTGGCAACTCATCCAAAAATAGTACGCCATTATGTGCCAATGATATTTCTCCTGGATGTGGATTATTGCCGCCACCAACTAAGGCCACATCGCTAATAGTATGGTGCGGCGACCGAAATGGCCTGAGGTATAATAAGGAGCTATTTTTATTTAGTTTGCCTGCCACCGAATGAATTTTTGTGGTTTCTAGGGCCTCTGGTAATGTAAGTGGTGGCAGTATGCTTGGCAGACGTTGGGCTAGCATTGTTTTACCAGATCCAGGTGGTCCAATTAATATAACGTTGTGTCCTCCAGCCGCTGCTATTTCTAATGCGCGCTTGATGTTTTCTTGCCCGCGTACATCACTAAAATCATCAATCATTTTGGTCTGACTATCTTCAAACTCTTTGCGGGTATCAATTTCAAAAAGTTGCAAGCGGTCTTCATTGCCATTAAAGAAATCTATTACCTCTGCAATATTTTCTGCGCCGTAAACTTTTATATTATTTACAATGGCCGCCTCTCTGGCATTTTCTTTTGGGAGAATAAAACCCTCAAACTCCTCCTTGCGGGCTTGTATGGCAATAGGCAATGCTCCTTTTATGGGTTTAAGCGTTCCATCTAACGCCAACTCACCCATAATAATATAACGGTGCACCTTTTCTGCATTCAATTGTTCGGTTGCTGCCATGTAGCCTATAGCCAAAGGTAAATCATAGGCACTTCCTTCTTTTCTGATATCTGCAGGAGCCATGTTTACCACAATTTTTTGACGGGGCAGGGTGTAGTTATTAAATTTTAGCGCGCTTTCAATGCGTTGCTGACTTTCCTTCACAGCATTGTCTGGTAAGCCTACTAAAAAATAACCAATGCCGCTGCCTGGTCCGGCATTTACCTCAATGGTAATGGTTACAGCATTTACGCCATATACGGCGCTACCAAATGTTCTAATAAGCATAATTTATTATTTTAATAAAATACAAAAGCAATTTTTTTAGCTTTATTTTAAGTGTGCAAGTACGCCTAAGCTTTCCATAAAAAATAATTTACGATACCTCAAAAAGCCAATAAAATCAGGTATATAGGATTAATGTTTTGCATATTTTGCAACCGAGATTTTTTAAATTGTGTGTAACTCTGCCCATTTCCCTGATAACAATCATTTTGCAGCTATTTAGAAAAAGTCTAAATTGCCCAGCAATGAATCTATCAGAAATTAAAATGGGGCAGCAAGCGGTTGTTACAAAAGTGAATGGAGATGTGCTAGCCCTCAAGCTTTTTGAAATGGGTGTATTGCCAGGAGAGCAGGTTGAATTGGAGAACATTGCTCCTTTTGGCGACCCAATTGCCATTAGGGTAGGAGAGTCGAAATTGTGTTTGAGGTTAGCAGATGCAGCAAGTATAGAAATTGAATTAAGTGTATGGAAAGAATCATAACTGTTGCATTAGTTGGTAACCCCAATTGTGGCAAAACATCTTTATTCAATGCACTTACAGGTTTGAACCAAAAGGTGAGTAATTTTCCAGGCACAACCGTTGAGAAAAAGATGGGTGATGCCATGCTAACGGATAAAACAAAGTTGCAAATAATAGATTTACCGGGCACTTATAGTCTTTACCCAAAGTCGGCCGATGAGTTAGTTACTTATGAAATACTGCGCAATAAATCTGAAACCAATTTCCCCGATTTGGTCATCTTTATTGCAGATGCTTCAAACTTAAAAAGAAACCTGCTATTATTTACCCAAGTTTGTGATTTGGGCGTTCCAGCTATCATAGCCCTCAATATGATGGATGTGGCTGCACGTAGGGGAATATCCTATAATTTGGAAGCTTTAGAAAGTAATTTAGGGGTGCCAATTGTTCCTATCAATGCAAGAAAAAGAACTGGCATTGATGCGCTAAAACAAACCCTTATTCATAAACTTCCTAGAACGCATGTTATCTATTATGGCTTAGACAATTTGGATCAAGCCATGTTAAATGAACTTAGCCAAGTTACTGATAAAAGGAATGCATACGCAGCTTTACAATATGCCATCAATGCAAAGGATTTATTGAGCGAAAAATCCGCAAGATTAAAGGAGGTTTTTGAAAAATTTGCTTTTGATACTAGGCAGTTTCAGGAGGAGGAAGTATTTAGTAGGTACCATACCATTGATAAGGTTGTAAAAATATCGAGGATACAATCTCAAGATAACTTAAAGAAATCTATCACCCGAAAAATGGATGCCATTCTTACGCATAGGTTCTATGGTATTGGGATATTTTTAGCACTCATGTTTCTTATTTTTCAGGCAGTATTTAGTTGGAGTGCTTATCCAATGGATTTGGTTGAATATGGATTTGCGTGGATGAGCGAGTATGTAAAAAATATCTTGCCTCCAGGAGTGCTCAATGATTTACTGGTAGAAGGTATATTGGCAGGATTAAGTGGTGTGATTGTTTTTCTGCCACAAATTATAGTGCTTTTCTTTTTTATTGCCATTCTCGAAGACATTGGTTATATGGCTCGAGTGGGCTTTATTATGGATAAAGTGATGCGTCCGTTTGGCATGAATGGAAAATCTATTGTACCCCTAATAAGTGGAATGGCTTGTGCGGTACCAAGTATTATGGCAAGTAGGAGCATTGAAAATAAAAAGGAAAGGGTCATTACAATTTTGGTTATTCCATTGATGAGTTGCTCTGCAAGGTTGCCTGTTTATGCCTTATTAATTTCGTTGTTTATTCCAGATACTGCAGTTTGGGGTCCATTTAATATACATGGTTTGGTGCTCATGCTCATGTACCTTATTGGTTTTGTTGCAGCTTTGTTAAGTGCATGGATTTTTAAACACTTTATTAAATCGGTTCAGCAAAATTATTTCTTGATGGAACTGCCAGGATATAAAATGCCTGTTGCCTCTAATATATTGATCACACTCTACGAAAAATCTGCAGCCTTTGTTTATGGTGCAGGTAAAATAATTATTGCTGTATCTGTTGTTTTATGGGTTTTGGCTTCAACCGGACCAAGAGAAAAAATGGCTGCAGTTGCTACAAAATATGAGGTGCAAATGGCCAATTTAACCGAATCAGAAAAAAATGAGGCAATGATTGGAGGCCTTTCATTGAAGCGCGACGCCGATTTATTAGAGGCTAGTTATGCTGGGCAGTTTGGAAAATTTATTGAACCTGTGATTAGGCCTTTAGGTTTTGATTGGAAAATAGGCATTGCATTGCTTACCTCTATGGCAGCAAGGGAAGTTTTTGTGGGAACCATGACAACCATTTATAGTGTAAGTGGTGGGGAGGATAATTTAGATTCTATTAGAGATGCCATGTTGGTTGAAACCAATTCGCAAACGGGCAAACCAAGCTACAGTTTGGCAACAGTTTTCTCCTTGCTTATTTTTTATGCTTTTGCCATGCAATGTATTAGTACGGTTGCCATTGTAAAAAAGGAAACAGATTCTACAAAATGGACCATCATTCAATTTGTGTACCTCACTGTTTTGGCTTATGGTAGCAGCCTCTTTATCTATCAAGTTTTTGGCTAAGTTTTGGTTCGAACCAAATAATAGCTAGCAGATTGGCAGACTTGGCAAAAAATGAGAGTTTGGCAGCTTTTACGACTAATTGCCTGTTTATAAAATAATTAAGAAAATTTTCTTGTTTTTTTGACAGATAAACATATCTTTTCACGAAATTTGCAGATTCTAACAATTCACTAGAGAGAATTTAATATAATATGAGGCAGCTTAAAATAAGCAAACAGTTTACCAACCGCGAAAGCAAGTCGTTGGATAAGTACTTGAATGAGATCAGTAAAGTACCAATGATTGATGCGCAGGAGGAAGTGGAGTTGGCGAGGAGAATAAGGGAAGGCGACCAAGTGGCCTTAGAGCGTTTGGTAAATGCCAATCTAAGATTTGTAGTTTCAGTATCTAAACAATACCAAAATCAAGGTTTAACATTAGGTGATTTAATTAACGAAGGTAACTTAGGTTTAATTAAAGCTGCCAAACGTTTTGATGAAACCCGTGGATTTAAATTTATTTCTTATGCAGTTTGGTGGATTCGTCAATCAATTTTGCAAGCATTGGCAGATCAAAGTAGGATAGTTCGTTTACCTTTAAATAAAGTTGGTTCAATAGGAAGAATAGGTAATACCTCTGCTCGTTTGGAGCAAGAATTAGAGCGTGAACCAACGGTTGAAGAAATTGCAGAAGCCATGGATATTCCATTGCAAGAAGTTGAGAATGCGTTGCGTTCAACTGGTAGGCATTTGAGTATTGATGCGCCGCTTACAGATGGTGAAGACAATACCTTACTGGGTATATTAGATACCAACGATGAGCCTCGTCCGGATGTTCAATTAATCAACGAATCATTACAAAAAGAAATCAACCGTGTTATTTCTACCTTGAGTGAAAAAGAACGCGATGTATTGAAATTCTATTATGGTTTAGATGGTGGTCCGGCGCATACTTTGGAAGACATTTCAGAAAAAATTGGCCTAACGCGTGAGCGTGTTCGTCAGATAAAAGAAAAAGCCCTTCGGAGGTTGCGTAAATCTAGCAAGAGCAAAATCTTGAAAGCGTATTTGGGATAGAAGAAGGGCTTCTGGCCGCTAGCTTCTGGCTTTTGGCAAAAAATGGCTCAAAGTTTAATTACTTTGGGCCATTTTTATTGATAGCAATAATTTTTTCCAACTCTTCAATGTCTAATAAGTCTTTTGGACGAGCATTGGCTTTTTTCTCTTGAATGAGTTGGTTGATATGTAGAAAGGGGATGTTTACACCTTCTATACTTGCTACATAAGCCTTATTGTAACATTCTTCAAAAGTTGATTGAGGAAAGGCTTTCAAATAAGTCATAATATCAAGTTCAAATCCTTGGTATAAATAGATACTTGTCCAACCCGGAATGAATTCGGTTGTTTCTAATTCTGCATAATCTCCTAGACCAATATTGGCAATTGCTGTCCTAAATTTTTTGCGATTTTCACCAGTATCTTTTATCCAAATATCCACATCTTGGGTTGTTCTAGATGTTCCATGTAATATAGCCGCAAAGCCGCCAACCATTATATATTCAACCTCATTTTTTGAAAGTGATTTCCAAAATGCAATCAAATTTTCATCTAAAACATCCATATTATTCTTTGGGCTTAATAATAGTTGCCTCTTTGAGTTTATTGATAAGTCGGATGGTTTTTAAAGCAGATTTATAACGCTCTTCATAACTCATTGCTAAACGAATTTTAAGCTTTTCTTCTGGCGAGATATTTAATTTTTGTTGGTCCATCTTTTCAAAGATAAGAATTTCTTTTTTGCATTTGTATAATTTAAAGTTCCATTTTTTCTGACCTTATTGCAAAAATTCCTCGAAGTTATTTTTGTGAATGAGCTTGGTGCTTTGAGGAGAATAGTTTTTAACAAAGGTGCTGGTAAAATGATGTTTTTTCTCTTGCCATTTAAACTCATAGGCATGTAAGTTGCCGTCAAATTCTTCTATGTAATCTATCTCTTGCTGAGCCGAGGTTCTCCAAAAAAAAGTATTGCAGTAATTTTGGTGGTAATGATTAAATTTCTTGCGCTCTGCAATTAAAAAGTTTTCCCATAATTCCCCTTTATCCATGCGCGATTCAATAGGGCTAAATTGATTGATAACTGCGTTTCTAATACCGCAATCGTAGAAGTAGATTTTGCGCGATTTTTTCAACTCATTTCTGATGTTTCGACTAAATGAATTAAGCCTAAAAACAATAAAGGAGCGTTCCAAAATTTGAATATACTTTTCAATGGTTTCTTTGTCTAATCCACAAATCTGACTTAATTCAAGGTATGATACTTCATTGCCAATTTGATAAGCCAATGCCTGAACCAATTTTTCAAGTTTTTCTGGTTTTTGAATTTTCTCCCAAACCAAAATATCCTTATATAAATAACTATCTGCCAAAGATTTTAATCTTTCTTTTTCGCCACCATTGTTAGTTACAATTTCTGGGTAATACCCATATAGCATGCGAGTTTCCAGATTCCTCAGCTCTTCTAATAATCCGTGGTGTAAAGTCATCTCCTCAAATGAAATTGGATACAATTGGTATTCCCACTTTCGCCCAGTAAGTGGCTCATTTATTTTATTTGCTAAATCAAAAGAAGACGATCCTGTGGCAATCACTTTTATATCTTTTAACCTATCTACTATGGTTTTTATACCGATGCCAATGTTTTCTATTCGCTGGGCCTCATCTATCACAACAATTTTTTTCTGTCCTATTGTGTTCTTCAACTTTGTAATGTTTGTATCTTGAAACAGCATCCTTGTATCTGCATCGTCGCCATTTAGCCAAAGTGGGTCTTCATTTCCCATAAGCTCGTTCACAAGTGTAGTTTTCCCCACTTGCCTTGGACCATAAAGAATAATTGCTTTTTTATCCTTTAGTCTTGGTAGTATTAATTTACTTAATATCCTTGTAATCATATAACAAATATAATAAATTTCGGTTATAATCGAAAATTCTTATAAGAAATTTCGGTTTCAACCGAGAAATCTTATTTTTTTAATTTGAATATTTGGCTTATGATTTTATGGTAAAACTATTTTTTTCGGTTTGAACCAAAAAGAGTAGAATTGAATAAACATAAATTACGCTATGGCATTAAGTAGATTTTGGAGTTGGATGATTGCAATTAGTGCAATCTATATTTTCTATTTGCTCTTTGTAAATAGGTTATACTCTCTTAATGGATTAGTAAACGGCAAGCAAAATGATGCGGTATTAGTAGCAGAATTGCCAATGTCGAGTTTTGCGGGTGATACGGCATTTATCAACGCTTTGAAAGCCAATACTGCCGCAGGGTTGGTTCAAACCGATACCACTTTTAAATTACTAGCAAATGGCACCGTAGAAGTAAGCGCAGGCAAGCAAGCGGCCGATGGTATTTTCCCTACTTGCAAAAACACCATCATGGATATTTGGTTGCCTTTGATTGGTTACTTGACTTTCTTTTGCGGTTTACTTAACCTACTCAATGATTCCAACGCCATTGGAAAATTAGCAGGAGTAATGGCTCCATTTTTTGCGCGCATTTTTCCTGAGTTACCTAAAGGTCATCCTGCTTATGGCTTTATGACCATGAATTTTGCGGCCAATTTTTTAGGCTTAGACAATGCCGCAACACCCTTTGGATTAAAGGCAATGGAGAGCATGCAAGAGGCCAATTTAGATAAAGACAAGGCCTCCAATAGTCAGATTATGTTTTTGTGTTTGCATGCTGCTGGTTTAACTTTAATTCCTACTTCTATCATTGGCTACAGGGCTGCACAACATGCAAGCAACCCAGCAGATATTATGTTGCCCACCATTATCACCTCTTTTATTGGCACCTTGGCTGCACTTATTTTTGTGAGTATTAAGCAAAGAATTAACTTGGTGAACCTAGTTGTGATAGGCTTGGTTACTGGTGTTTCGGCTATTATAGCTTTGTTGATGGTTTACATTACACAGCTCGATGGCATTGAAAAATTTCACTTCACGGGCAACTTGAGCAATGGTGTTTTGTTGTTTATAATTTTGCTAATTGTTGGCTATTGTATTGCCAATGAAAAAGTATTTCAATTGAACAATACCAATGTATTTGATTCATTTGTAAATGGTGCCAAAGATGGTTTTACAACAGGTGTTAGGGTATTGCCTTATATGATTGCCATGCTCGTTGCTTTGAGTATTTTTAGAAACAGCAGTCTCATGAATATTGTGATGAATGGAATAGGTTCAGTGATGGGAGTATTTGGCGTTGACCAGCAAATTATCAATGCCATTCCTGTTGCTATTATGCGTCCGTTTAGTGCGGGTGGTTCAAGGGGCTTTATGTTGGATGCCATGAAAACTTATGGACCAGATAGTCTTACAGGCCAATTATCTTGTTTGTTTCAAGGTGCAGCCGAAACTACTTTTTATGTGGTGGCTTTGTATTTTGGTTCAGTCAATGTAAAAGATGCCCGATATACTTTAGGCATTATGTTATTGGTAGATTTGGTTTGCGTAATCAGTGGCATTTTTGTATGCCAAATGTATTTCTAAGTTTCACCCAAATTCACATTATGCCAATTTTTAGGATTTTTCATTGGTTTAAAGCTAGGTGAGATTTTACCTAATGGTAAAGTTAGCGGGCATATCATTGTAAAGCTCCGAAGAAAAAAATTTAATATGCCAAATGCTAAACACTTTTCACCTCCACCTTTCCGACATTGAAATTTTTTTTATCTATGGGTGCATAGCTAATTTAAACTTTGGCTATTTTGTTAATGCTAATCAATTTTAATTTATCTAGTACTAGCATGATAACATAAGTAAAATCAATTTCGTGCCACCTAACGCCGCCAAAATTTGCCCTGCCGCCATACATGTGGTGGTTGTTGTGGTAACCTTCACCCATCATCAATATATCAACAGGTAACAAATTTTTAGAAGTATCATTTACCTTGAAATTTACATAGCCATATTTATGGGCGAACCAATTAATGATCATGCCGTGGATAGGTGCCATGAGATAAGCCATAGGTAAAAACAACCAATGCCACCATTCTGTAGCAAAATAAAAAATGAATAAGGTATAGCCTGCTCCCCACAATAACCTTGAGCCCCATGAGCTTGCAAAATTATCAAACCGGGTCCATTGAGGCACATTCTTTGTAAATTTTTCATCAATATCAATCAACTTTTTATTGATAGAAGTATAAATATTTTTGGTCCGCCACATCATGGCAAACGGACTCGCATCATATTTGGGATAGTGTGGGTCTTGTTTTGAGTCTGCGAAAGCATGGTGCATCCTATGCATTACGCCATATCCATAAGCACTCAGGTAATTAGACCCTTGTGTAACCCAAGTAAGGATGAAGCAAATCTTTTCTCCTAATCTCGACATTCGAAAACTCTGATGAGCCGCATACCTGTGTAAGAAAAAACTTTGAAAAAATAAACCAGAATACCAAAGAACAATAATGAAAATAATAACAGCCATCGTATAAAATTGAAAAGTTGAATTTACAAATCGAGTTGCAATATTATCTTTTTCAATTTAAAAAAAGCCTAACAATTGTCATGATTTTCTACCAAATTAGTTTTTCTTCCACTTTTCGTCTTTTCCTTTTAAATAAGGTATTTTGGCCTGATCCAACTGCGCTTCGATTGCCTTAATTTGAATAATAGTAGCATCAAATTTCACCCTAAATTGGGCATATTCTTCTTGCGACCATTTTATGTATTCTTTTTGGGTTTGTGTTATATCTGAACTGGTTTCAAAAAGTTCATAATAAATCAAATTCACCCTATTGAAAAAAGTAGGTTGGGTTTCAAACTCTTTAGAAGATTTTAACCCATCGCCATAAATTAACAATCTACAAGTGTCTAAATTTAACTTGGCTGTTTGTAAATCTTGAATCATTGAAATGCTTATATTGGGATATGTTATCACAGCGTATTTCATCAATTCAAGCTTTTCTTGTTGCTCTTGCAAAATCTTTCCAGCACCTGCAATACTTCTATTTAATTCTGCTACTTCTTTTCTAAAAGCAAGCAACTCTTTACCAGCTATTGCCTTATTTTCATTTCCTTCTAAACTAATTATTTCAAAAGAAGTGGCAGGTACCAAGGTTTCTGTTTTTTCGTTTTGAACCAATACTATTTCTACTGAATATTTTCCTGCTACAACCATTAAACCATCATCTGAACTCTCATACCTACCGGGCTTAGGTTTGTTAGGGTTAACTGGTGAACTAGATTCCATTCTCAAGTTCCAAGAAACACTGTTTACGCCCTGACTTGGTGCACTGCTAAATCTTTTAACTTCTATGCCTTCATTGTTTTTGATGACCCAGATTAATTGTGCAGGCTCTTCCATATTTTCTTTACGCAGCTCTTCCCAACTTGGATAAAACACATCTTTCTTTTCTTTTTCATCCTTCAATTCTTTTTCGGTGCGGATGCTTTTTAAACTTTTAAATTCATCTTTGATAAAAAGTGTGAAAACTGCACCAAAAGTTGGGTTTGCAGCTGTCCAAAAGTTGTGGCCTTGAGATCCAGTGCCCGCCAAACCATTCGAACTTGCAGGGTTATATAATTTGGCATTTTTAATTGGAAAGAGGTAAGCTTTCTTTGCTAAATTTTCTGCTTGTAAGTTTCGCAATGGCGCATAATTATCCAAAACATAGAATCCTCTTCCAAAGGTTGCTGCCACCAAATCCGATTCGCGTTTTTGAATATCCAAATCATAAACTGCAATGGTAGGTAAACCATTTAATTTAGTCCAATTTACACCGCCATCTGTGGTGTAATAAGCCCCGAACTCTGTTCCTACAAATAAGAGATTTTCATTCACATGATCTTGCTTGATGCAATAAACTGAACCGCGAATAGGCAAGTTTCCTGCAATTGAATTCCATGTTTTTCCTTTATCGCTGCTCTTTAATAGGTAAGGTTTAAAATCACCCGCTCTTTGATTCACAAAAGCTGCGAACACTACATTTTCTTGGTGTAAAGAGGCTGTAAGCATATTTACGCGCGTATTAGCAGGCACACCAGTAAAGCTCTGGTATTTACTCCAACTGCTACCTCCATTATCAGTAACTTGGATCAAACCGTCATCTGTACCTACATAAATTAAGCCTTCCTTTTTTGGCGATTCATCCAATGCAATTACGTTGCCATAAATGGTAGTTGATTGGTTTTTCATCACAGCATCAATGGACCAAACCTGCCCCATTACTTTCAATTTGTTTCTATCTATTTGTTGGGTTAAATCGGGTGAAATAGTTTGCCAATCATTGCCTTGGTTATCCGATTTGAATAACTTGTTTGCCGCAAAATAAAGTCGGTTATTGTTGTGTGGTGAAATCAACAGTGGAGCATCCCAATTCCACCTATAAGCAGCTTCTCCTTTGCCAGGTTGTGGCTGTATATAATTTTTCTCTCCATTCAATTTATTGTACCTCACCAAGCCACCATACTGCGATTGAGAGTAGGCAATGTTTGCATTTGTTGGGTCTATGGCAGATTCAAATCCATCGCCTCCCCAAGTAATAAACCAATCAGAATTGGCTATGCCTTCTGTATTTTTAGTAGCTGATGGGCCGCCCATGGAATTGTTGTCTTGTGTACCACCATAAATATTATAAAATGGCAAAGCATTGTCGGTAGCCACTTTGTAAAATTGTGTTATGGGTAAATTATCATAATATCGCCATGATTGCGCCGCGGTATAGGTTTCATAGAGTCCACCATCGCAGCCTACCAACCAATGTTTATTATTTGTAGGGTCGATCCAAATGCAATGGTTGTCTACATGCTTTAATTCTTCTCCAGTTCCTACAACCGTTTTACCGCCATCATTGCTATGATGTAGCCAGGTATCCATTACAAATATTTTATCTTTGTCTATTGGATCACAAAATAGCTCTTGGTAATAGTTACCACTGGTATTGTAACCACTCATTTTATTGAAGCTTGCACCCTTATCCGTTGATTTAAAAATACCTCCTTTATCGCCTCTTGCTTCTACAATTACATAAACCAAGTTTGGATCAACACTAGAAACTGCTATACCCAATCTACCCATTTCTCCTTTAGGTAAGCCATTGTTTATTTCGAACCAAGTTTTACCTCCATCAATAGATTTGTATAAATTAGATTCTGGTCCACCGCCAATGTAGGTCCACTCGTGGCGTCTGCGTTGGTGTGCAGCCGCATAAAGTGTGTTTGGATTACTTGGATCTATAGCAATTTCTGCAATACCAGTTTCATCAGAAATAAACAAGGTGCGCTCCCATGTTTTTCCACCATCTATACTTTTGTAAACACCACGTTCACCTCCAGCATTCCAAACCGGACCATAAGCTGCAACCCAAAGTGTATTTTCATCTTGCGGATGAATGATAATTTTGCCGATGTGCTGCGATTCTTTGAGTCCCATATTTTTGAAACTCTTGCCACCATCTTCCGATTTATAAATACCATCTCCATAAGCAACTGAACGCTGGTTATTGTTCTCTCCCGTGCCCACCCAAATTACATTTGGGTTTGATTGAGCCATGGCTAAACAACCTATAGAGTATGATCCATAGCCATCAAAAATGGGTTCAAAGCTTATACCATGATTGTTGGTTTTCCATACACCGCCCGATGCTGCTGCTAAATACCAAGTATTCGCATCTTTTGGATGCACAGCCAAATCAATTACCCTACCCGAAGTAAGCGAGGGACCAATGCTGCGAAAACTAATACCTGGTGTATTAACTGATTTTGCTGTATTGTTTTTGCTGTCTTTTTTTTGCGCAAAAGTTTGGTTCGAACCAAACACAGCTGATGATACAAGTAATAATGCTAAGGGTAATTTTGAGATATTCATTTTATGTTTTAAATAATGGTATTAGATAGCATAGCGTTCAACAATCCACTCTGGAATTTCGGCAGCTCTGCCTGTTTTAATGTCCACCATGGTATAGTTAAAATAGCCACTGCAAGCAGATTTATTGTTGTTTGTTTTAATGATTTCAAAACTTACCTTCACACCATCCTTTTGCATCTCGTCGATGTAGGTAATTATTTTAATTGGATCGCCCAAAAGCAAAGGTCGTTTGTATTCAATAAATGTATTTTTAATGACCCAACTAAAGCCATGGGCAATAAACTCACTCATGGGCATTTTGTAGCACCTTTCCATTTGATCGAAACGAGCAGCCAACACATAATCCATATACCTGCTGCTGTGTACATGTTGGTTCATGTCTATGTCATCAGGTCTAATTTGTATAACCGATTCAAACTTTGATTTGTTTACTTTAATCATTTTTCAAAAGTAATATTTCGAGGCAGTATTCAAAATCACCAAACTTTGCTTATTTTTGATTGTAATAGCCTTGTAAAATTGAGTTAATTCTTTTGATAAAGTTGGCTACAAGTATATATTTGAATTCAATTGAAAAGGCTGCTCTTATTTCTGTTTAGTTTAATGCCTATAATGGGGTTTTCAACCCATTTGGTTGGAGGCTGCATTGAGCTTAAGTGGAATGGCGGCGATAGCTACACC
>JBILJL010000017.1:0-17570 GCA_044377255.1 Bacteroidia bacterium | reverse complement strand
GCTATTTGGCATCTTGTAGTCAATGCATGTTGAGATTTTAAGAGAATATTGCCTTCAAAAAAAAGCGGTTGAAGAAACTTTTCCATTCGACAACGTTACGTTGGTTTTTAAGGTGGCAGGTAAAATGTTTTGCCTCATTGGCTTGGATAACCCCAAAAGCTGTAACCTTAAATGCGACCCAGAAAAGGCGATTGAACTAAGACAAGAATTTGAAGCCGTAAAACCAGGCTTTCACATGTCAAAAACACATTGGAATACCGTAACCTTTAACCTTGATTTAAACGACAAAGAGATTCTGACATTAATAGATCATTCATACGATTTAGTGCTTAATTCATTGACCAAAAAATTGAGAACGGAGTTTGAACTTTAGCGAACACAAATTTTGTGTGGTTTAATTAAGGCTCAAAGGTTTTGTTTTGTATGATCCTATTGTTATAGGTTTGAATCATTGCTTTAGTTATATTTTCAAAGCTATCTATTTTAGTGGCATAATTTGTATCCATCAATAAATTTTTCTCCATCAAGGAATCGCTTGTAAGTTTATATAAACCCAAGCTTCGCATGCCATCAAAGCTATATACGTATGGCCATTGTATAAGCTGGTAATATTGATCATGAAATTGCATGGCCACATTCATTTTATTGTTATAAGCATAAGATCCAAAACTAAAAAATGGCTTATTGTACCCCATATCCTTGATAGCTAATCCTAAAATATCGAGGTGCGAAACGGTGGTTTCAATTTCGGTTTTTATTGGTGAATCTGGCCTATAAATAATGAGTGGTAATTCATATTTCCCTTGCAAACTTTGATAATAAGCAGTCTGATTTTCTGCGCTGTGATCGGCAGTTATGATAAAGGTAGTATTGGCATACCAAGACTGAGTTTTTGCAATGGCAAAGAAATTTCGCAGCGCATCATCTGCATAGCCAACTGTTTTATGAATAGGCAAAGTTCCAATAGGATACTTCCCTTCAAATCCTTCTGGCAAGATATAAGGATGGTGTGAGGTAAGAGTAAAAACAGTACTAAAAAATGGCTGTGATTTTTTAGAGAGTTCAGATACAAAATAACGCAAATAAGGTCTGTCGGGTATACCCCAATGTCCATCGAAATCATCCTTATTGGGATATTCGTTTAACCCAAAATAATCGCCCACCTTACTCAAAGCAACATAATTATCAAAACTCATGGTTCCATTTCTACCTCCATGGTAAAAGCTTGTATTGTATGATTCCTTTTTTAAGTAATAACCTATACTATTTAAATGATTACCCTGGTAGTAGCAATCTAAATAAGGCACTTGCATCCAAGAAGGCATGGCAGATAAAATGGCTGGAATTCCCTCAATAGATTTCTTTCCATTGGCATAAGCATGCAAAAATACCTCACTGTGCTGATACAAAGAATCTAAAAAAGGTGTATAGCCTTTGCCCTTGTTGTAGGCTCCAACATATTCTTTGCCCAGACTTTCTACTATTAGTATTACAATATTTCTTTTTACTTTTGGAGTAACAATAACTTCCTCTTTTTTAATTGGATCAAACCAAAACAAAGCTGTTGAAGAAGTAAAATAGTTTTTTTCCTCAAGAAAATTTTGTTGCGTGCTTTTTATCATATTAAATGGGGTATTGATAACCATAGAAACCAACTCCGCTCTGGCTTGTCGGCCAGCATCAATAACTGTTAGTGGAATAAGATTTAACCCTCCTCTTGCACCAATTACCACAACAGTTGCAAGAATTAACCTTAAACCAATTGCAGCTAACCAGTTAACTTTAATTGTTTCGGTTTGAACCAATAAAGCGCGTTGATATATTCTTTGGTAAAAAAAATAATTTGCCCATGTAAGCAATAACAAACCCAAGGCCAAAAACCAATAATCTGCGAGGTACTGCGCAAGCAATCCATTAGTTTCCTTGGCCATTGCAAACAATTCTATTCCACTCCGCCTACCCGAAATTGGGAAAAAACCTGTGTCTATTAAATTAAAAAACAAAATAAGCGATTGAGACACCATAAAAAGAGAAAACAAAATAACTTGAAAGTATTTTTTATAAAACAATTTTACAGGTGAAAAATGTAGCAGAATAAAAATACCATGCACATAAATGGTTGCGGAGAAATCGTACAAAAGGCCGTAAAAAAAGGCATTGGCAAGCTCCATTGCAGAAAATTGCTGGAAATATGGATTCAACAAAAAGAAAATTAATCGGCATATACTCGCAAAAATCATTGCCAAAAGCATACTACGAAACAACAACTTAAATTGGTTCAACATAGTTCGCAAAATAGAATATTTTTTTTATATCGTTTTTCTCAATGAGATTTATTTACTTGCCGAGCGTAAATGGTAATTTATCAGAACATATCGCTAAAACCTTTTAATACATTCGGCATAGATGTTAAATCCGATCAATTTGTTGAGGTAAACACTGTTGAAGAGGTGCAGGTGCTCTGTACTACCTTTAATTTAGCCGAAAGAAAAAAACTCATTATAGGTGGTGGGAGCAATATTTTACTCACCAAAGATTTTGAGGGCATGGTCATTAAAATTAACCTAAAAGGCATAGATGCTATTAAAGAAGATCATAACTTTGTTTGGGTAAAAGCCATGAGTGGTGAAAATTGGCATCATTTTGTGCAGTTTTGCGTTAATAAAAATTGGGGAGGCGTGGAGAATCTTTCGCTTATCCCTGGCTGTATTGGCGCATCACCCATGCAAAATATTGGTGCTTATGGTGTAGAAATAAAAGACACTTTTGAAGAACTATTTGCCATAGAAATTGAAAGCGGCAAACTCGTAAAATTCACTCATGCCGAATGTAAATTTGGCTACCGTGAAAGTGTTTTTAAACAGGAAGAAAAAAATAAATATATCATTGTATCGGTAACTTTTAAATTGGCCAAACATGCCAAACTTAATACCCAATACGGCGCCATACAAGATACTTTAACTAACAAAGGTATTTCCGATCCCAGCATAAAAGATATAAGTGAAGCTGTTATTGAAATTAGGAGTTCTAAACTACCCGACCCAAAAGTGTTGGGAAACTCGGGCAGTTTCTTTAAAAATCCAGAAATAAGCAATACCCAATTCCAAACTTTAAAAGCACAGTTTCCACAAATACCAGGCTACTCCTTGCCAAATGAAATTACCAAAGTACCAGCAGGTTGGCTTATAGAGCAATGTGGTTGGAAAGGCAAACGTGTTGGTAACACAGGTGCTCACAAAGATCAAGCTTTGGTATTGGTAAATTACGGTGGCGCCACCGGCAACGAAATTTATCAATTGGCACTAGACATTCAAGCCTCGGTTCAAGAAAAATTTGGCATCACTATCATCCCAGAGGTGAATGTGATTTAGATTGAGGTATTCCCGAGGAGGCTCGGGTGGCAGGAAGGACAGGTCGCGACCTGTCCCTACAATTTCCTTTGCCCGGATTATTCTGCTACATTTTTCAATTTCATCCAAAGGGAATAGGCTCCTTTAACCACTATATTTTCTTTCAATAGATTAACACCACTGGCTGAAACAATTTCAATATCCAGGCCTTCTGTGATGCCAGCTTCAACTTTTATCTTTTCGTATTCACCCTTCGTTCTTTCAATAAAAATGTAATGGTCTTTTCCATCGTGCATCACAGCCTCTTCGGGTATAACAATGGCTTTGCGACCAGGACCAATAATTTCAGCATTCATGTAGGTTCCGGGCACTAATACCTTGTCGTATTTTTCAAAGTGGCAATGAATATTCACACTTCGGTCTGAACCTATATCCTTGCCAATTAGTATCACCTCGCAAGTATATTTTTTCTCAGGATGGTTATTGGTATAGGCAATTACTTTTTGACCCATAAACAAATTCTCCATGTCCTTTTCAAACACATTCAAGCTCAAATGTATATCTTCTGGATTCACCAATTCGAACAATACATCTGTAGGATTAACGTATTTGCCAATATTCACATTTACTTTGGAAACAAATCCAGCAATAGGCGCATAAATTGGAATCGTTCTGGATAAAGTTGCCTCTGTTAATCGGTCTGGGTTCAAACCAATTAATTGCACCTTTTCACCTAAAGATTTATAAGTAATAACAGCACTTTCATAAGCCTCCTTTGCCTGCTGAAAAACCTTGTCGCTACTAGCCTTTGATACATTTAACTCCTTCTGCCTATTGAATTCATTCTTTTGCATTTCTAGGTGCGAACGGGCAATTAAAAAATCTTGTTGCAGCTCTATGTATTTTGGATCTTGCATAGTAGCTATTATTTCTCCTTTATTAAAATGCATGCCAGGCAATAACTTAGTACTTTTTAAATAGCCTCCTAAAGGCATACTTACCGAAACCATGTTTTGTGGCGGCACATCAATGATGCCATTGACTTTAAAAATAGGTGCAATATTTTTCTCAATGGCATGCATGGTTTTAATTTGTGTTAGCAGCGCTTGAGAGCTATCTAAATGCACATGCTCCCCACTTATTTCTTCATCTTGTGTCCCCTCTGCATTAGGCTTAGAATTATTGCAAGCGATGGCTACAAGCACTACAAAAACCTTGACTATATTATTCTTCATATTGGTATTTTTATTAAGGTTGGTAACTTTGGTATTGAATCATTAACTGATTAAACTGTTGAACAGTTTCTAAATAAGCATTATTTGTTTGCAAGATTTGGTTGTGCAAGAGCGTCCATTCCATAAAGTTAAGACTCCCTTGAAGATATTGATTCCACGAAGCTTCTCTGGCAGTTTTGGCTTGAGGTAATACGGTATCCTCATAATATTTACACATCAAATCTAATGACACCAATTGCTTTTGCCATTCATTTAATTGCTGGTTCATTTTGGCTTTGGTATATTGATATTCTAATTCGCGGGCCTTTAACTCAAAGCTCAATGCCTTAGATTTTGATTGGGTTGAACCAAAAAATAATGGCACTCCTACCCCAACCTGAAAAGCTTGGAAACGTTGGGAACGTGGGTAATAAATATCATCGTTTCCAATACCAGTAATCGACATATTTTGGTAACCAAATTGTAGCTCAGGCAAGTACTTTGACCTTTCCGATTTTAGTTTGCCCATGCTGATCTCCTTTTGCTTTTGCAATCGCAATAAATATGGACTAGCAGTCAAATGAGAACTGTCTTTTATATTAATTGGTAAGCGAGTTAAGCTATCGGCAGGAACAAATAAATCATTAGTGCCAATCAGCAATTGAAACCTAATTAAACATGCTGTCTTCTCTAGCGTCACTTGTTGCAATTGTTTCATTGATTCTGCCCGGTGCTGTTCTGCCGAAGCCTTTTCAATAACATTGCTTTCACCTGCTTTGAACCTTAATGATGCCAGTTTAAGTTGTTCAATAATTCTTGCATCATATTCTTTCCAAATTTTTTCCTTTTCGACTAAAAACAAATACAAATAATATTGCCTCGATACCTCGGCTTTCAAATCCAATTTCTGAGAACCAAATTCTTGTTGAGCCAACTCATATTCTGATTGCAGTACTTTCTTTTGGTTCATGTAAACAGTTGGGAACATTAAACTCTGGCTTACCACAAAACGGTCATCTGAATAATTAGAGTTTATTTGTCCGCGCTCATACTGTGCCGTGGTCATAGGTAAATTCCAGCCACTACCTTTCATTTTCTGAGCTGATTTGGTTCTATAATCTTGCGCACTTAAACCTTGGTTGTATTTAAACGCCGAATCAACAGCCTGATTTAAGTTAATAGGTATTTGTGCATTAACTTGCATTAGGTTCAAACAGAAAAATGCAATGAGCACTGCAACCTTTGGATACGTTATATTTGGTTTGCGTTCAAACAACATGTATAAAACTGGCAACACAAATAAGGTTAAGAAAGTTGCCAATAACAAACCACCAATAACCACAGTGGCCAGCGGACGTTGAACCTCAGCCCCTGCACCATTTGATAAGGCCATTGGTAAAAAACCCAATGAAGCCACACAAGCTGTCATTAATACTGGCCTCAAACGCAATTTGGTTCCGGCCAAAACTATTTCTTTTAAATCGGTTAAGCCCTCTGCTCTTTGCCTGTTAAATTCAGCAATTAAAACAATACCATTTAAAACAGCCACACCAAATAATGCAATAAATCCAACACCCGCCGAAATACTAAAAGGCAAGCCGCACAGAGCCAAGGCAAAAATACCGCCTATAGCAGATAATGGGATGGCCGAATAAATAAGTAAACCTTGTTTCATGGAGTTAAATGCAAAATACAATAGCAATAAAATAAGCAACAAGGAAACAGGCACAGCAATGGCTAATCTAGATTTAGCAGCCTCCAAATTCTCGAAAGCACCACCATAAGTAACAAAATATCCTGGAGGAAATTTCACTTCATTTTTCATGCGAGCTTGCAACTCTTTTACGATACTTTGAACATCTCTTCCTCGCACATTGAACCCCATCACAATGCGTCGTTTTGCGTCCTCACGTTGAATTTGATTTGGACCATCTATAATCTCCACATTGGCCAATTGGTTCAATGGAACTTGTCCGCCACCAGGAACAGGAATAAGCAAATTGCGGATATCATCTAACTGCGTTCTTTGCTCTTTGGCCAACCTAACAACCAACCTAAACCTGCGCTCGCCTTCATAAACCATACCCGATAATTTACCAGCAAAAGCAGCATGAATATTGGCATTTACTTCCGATACATTTAATTTATATTGGGCCAACAAACTTCGGTTGAGTTGAATAACAATTTGAGGCATTCCTGTAACAGGTTCCACATACACATCTCTGGCTCCCTCAATTTCTTTGGCAATCCTTCCAAGTTTATCAGCGTATAAAGCCAAGGTATCTAAATCTTCACCAAATATTTTACACACCACATCTTGCCTCGCACCAGTCATCAATTCATTGAATCGCATTTGAACGGGGTATTGAAAACCAAAAGTAGCACCAGAAATTGCCTCCAATTCTTTGCTCATTTTTTCTGCCAATTCAGGAAATGTTTTGGCACTGGTCCACTCCTTTTTATCTTTTAAAATAATCATCAAATCCTGCGCTTCAATGGGCATTGGATCGGTAGGAATTTCGCCACTACCAATTTTACTTACCACCTCTTCCACTTCCGGAAATTTTGATTTTAAAATATGTGCGGCCTTCTTGGCAACATCAATACTTACATTTAAATTACTACCAGTTAAAACCCTTGTTTCCACAGCAAAATCGCCCTCCTCCAGCGAAGGAATAAATTCACCACCTAGTTGGGTCATCACTAACAAAGAGGAAACAAACAACAAAATTACACTCGTAATAACGGCTTTGGGTCGAGACAAAATTCTAACCAAATAATAGTGATAAAAGCGCTCAATTTTAACCATCCACCTGTCTGCAAAATTTGGTGCATGTGAAATATTTTTTAATAAGATTGCACTCATCATAGGAATATAAGTAAGTGATAAAATAAAGGCACCCAATAAGGCAAAAGCTACGGTTTGAGCCATGGGTTTAAACATTTTTCCTTCTATGCCTTCTAGGCTAAATATTGGTAAGTAAACAATTAAGATGATAAGCTGACCAAACACAGCACTGTTCATCATTTTTCCAGCTGCATGCTTTACCTCTGTATCCATTTTCTTTTGGGATAGGTCAACAATTTTAGTGAAGCGCCTGCTGTGCGAAATGGTGTGCATCACAGCCTCCACAATAATTACAGCTCCATCTACAATTAGGCCAAAGTCTAATGCACCCAAGCTCATGAGGTTTCCACTTACGCCAAAAGCATTCATCATTATTACAGCAAAAAGCATGGAGAGCGGAATAACCGAGGCAACCAATAAGCCAGCTCTAACATTGCCTAAAAACAATACTAAAATAAAAATAACAATAAGTGCACCTTCCATTAAGTTGGTTTCAACTGTGCCAATAGCGTTGTTAACCATTTTGGTTCGATCCAAAAATGCATCAATCATTACGCCTTCTGGAAGGGTTTCTTGAATTTGGGCAATTCGCTCCTTCACCGTTTTAATTACATCATTGCTATTTGCCCCTTTTAACATCATTACAACAGCTCCAGCCACCTCCTGCTCATCGTTATAAACCATGGCACCATAACGAGTGGCATGACCAATGGCAACCTTACCAATATCTTTTACGAAAACTGGTGTTCCATTGGGCAATACTTTAACTACAATTAGTTCTATGTCTTCAATAGACTTTATCAAACCTTCACTTCTAATAAACAAAACTTGGGGACCTTTTTCTATATAGGCACCACCTTCATTCTGGTTATTTTGATTGAGGGCAGTATAAACATCTTGGATATTGATATTTTGAGCCTTTAACCTGTTAAGATCTACTTCAACTTCATATTGTTTGAGGTAGCCACCAAAGCTGCTCACATCGGCCACGCCTTTAACACCGAGCAATTGTCTTCTCACCATCCAATCTTGTATGGTACGCAATTCTTGTGCATTGTATTTTTTTTCGTAACCAGGTTTGGGTCGAACCACATACTGGTATATTTCTCCTAGGCCCGTTGTAACCGGACCTAAATCTGGAACTCCCACATCGTTTGGAATTTGGTCTTTAACACCTTGCAAACGCTCGCTCACTTGCTGCCGTGCCCAATACACATCCGTGTTATCATCGAACACAATGGTAACTAAGGAGAGTCCGAAACGCGAGAAGCTTCTTATTTCAATTTTGCCAGGGATATTGCTCAATGCTTGCTCTAAAGGAAAAGTAATGAGCCTTTCTACATCTGGCGCACCCAATGATGGCGAAATGGTTATTACCTGAACTTGGTTATTGGTAATATCTGGCACCGCATCTATGGGCAATTTTGTTAATTGGTAACCACCATACACCAATAGGAATAAGGTGAACAGCGCTATAATCAACTTATGATGGACAGAAAATCCAATGATTCTATTTAACATTTATTTTGAAAATTTTGATGATGATTTTGGGCCACAAAGGCGCTAAGTCACCAAGTTTTTTTAATGGAAATTATATGGCCACAAAGGCTCCAAGGCACCAAGTTTTTTTATAGTTTTTTTCTGTTAGGATGTAGAAAAAAAATTATTAAAACCCATAGTGGCGAATAGCCATTAGATAAAATAAAAATCTCTGTGCCTTTGAGCCTTGGTGGCAAAAAAACTAAGCTAAGCGAGGGGGTTGGAAGATGGTGCCGGGGTTTAAGGAAGAATAGAGTTCTTGCTTATAAGGTGTGTGTTCAATAAAAGTGAGTTCTGGCACTGGACCAATATTGGCAGGAAATTCTTGAAACATCACAATTAAAGTAGTTCCGCTTACATGGTATAAAGGCAAGTCTTGGTGATTTTCTTCAGTCTTGTGATTAGAATCATCTCCATAATGTAAGGCAATAAACTCAGAAAAACTGGCAGTATCATGCTCTTCAACATGGTGCCTGTAATGATTTACCAAGGAAGGAAGCTTGTTTAATTGTTCTGTAAAACCAGGTAAAAGGGAGCTTATTAAGAACAATGTTCCCAACAATAAAAACCCCCATTTTTTAAAGCCTGATTTTATCATGCGGAACAAAGATACATTTTTTTGAAAAATATGAAAGGTATATTGTTTTCAAAAACAATTAATTAACTTGCAACCAAAGATTTACAACCCACAAAATGAAAACAAATCAACTATTTCTTTTTTTGCTTATTCTATTCACAAAAATAATTGTTGCTCAACCGGGCAAGGTGAATATGACGCCTAAAGACCCATTTGGTTTTACTTTGGTAAAGAGTAATTTAATTGTTCCAGATAAATTTAAAAGTTTAATGGATACAATGCACCAAGTATATCTCCCAGAAGGCTATAAAGCATCTGTGTTTTATACAGGCGGACTTACCAAGCCGAGGGTATTGGAAATTAGCCCAAATGGTATTTTACATGTAATAGACTATAAAAGCAATGGCAGCATTTATGCTTTACCAGATAAAAATAAGGATGATATTGCCGATAGTTTGATTCCCGTTATTACGGGAGTAAATGCACATTGTTTTAAATTCTATCAAAAGGATATTTATGTGGCAGAGGAAACCCGAATTTTAAAATGCAGCGATATAGATAATAATGGTTTTTTCGAAACTAAAATCGTTCTTATAGACTCAATTGGATTGCGGTCAAATTACCCAGGAGGAGGACATACCTCTAGAACAATTTTAATAGATGCAAATAAGCAAAAAATATATGTTTCTATAGGCTCTGCTGCGAACGTGGCAAGAGAGGAGGGCCGAGCAATTATTGAACAGTACAATTTAGATGGAACCGGAAGAAAAATTTATGCTACAGGCATAAGGAATGCGGTAGGTTTGGCATTCGACCCCAATGGGAATTTCTGGGCAAATAACAATGGCAGTGACCAACAAGGCAACGACATTCCGCCAGAATGGATCAGTGTTATTGAAGACAGCGGCTATTATGGCTATCCTTTTGCTTATGGAAATCAGGTTTGGTTCAATATGGAAGCACATTCAAATTACAAAGCTCTTAAACCAATAACATTCATTGACACGCTTTTGGTAAATAAAATGAAAGAACCAGGTGGACTTATACAAGCTCATTCGGCACCCATGGAATTAGAATTCTCCGAATTAGCCTTTAGAAATACGAATAATGGATTTTTCACTACACTGCGTGGAAGTTGGAACAGAACTCCTGCCACTGGGTATAAGTTAATTTTTCTTACAAGGGATATGAATGGTCCATTTAAAAAGTTAACAAGTTATGCAGATTTTATGACGGGTTTTCTTACCGATAGTATAAATAAAAAGTTTTGGGCAAGACCAGTGGGGTTAGCCATTCAGCCTTATCATCTTAGGAGCCCCGACATTTATTTAAGCAGTGATGCTGTGAATACTTTTATTTTAAAATTAAGTTGTGAGAGCTGTAGCTATATTGGTTTAGACGAAGCCTTAAAAAATGAAATAAAAACCTATCCCAATCCATTTCTAAATGAAATTAATTTTGAACCAAAATTGCCAAAAGGAGCAGAGATTCAATTGTTCAATTTATTGGGTATGGCTCAAACATTTGAATGGGATAATGACCATACTAAAATAAAAGTTTCGGAATTGCCAAATGGAATTTATTTATTGCAGGTAAAAACAGAGGATGGTACTTATGTTAAAAAAATGTTGCGTGAATAGTGGTGGATTCGACAGGCTCACCATGACGCGGTGGTTCGATAGGCTCACCATGACGTTCGGCGGGCTCACTTTGGCTTTGGTGGTTTTAAGTTTTAATGCGAATGCGCAGAAGGTGGATGATGGTTTGCATTATTATAAGAACTTCAAGAAGAATTTTGTGCAGGTGAATGAAACGGTTTATGCTTGTAGGTATGAGACTACCAATTTGGATTATTTGTTGTTTATGGAAGATGTGCAGAAAAGGATGAATCCATCTGTGTATGGTATGGTTTTTCCAGATACTGTTCGTTGGAGAGATCCAGGTAGCTATAATGAGCCTTATGTGCAATATTATTTAAGGCACCCAGCTTATGCTAATTATCCATTGGTGAATGTTAATTACGAACAAGCAAATTTTTATATCAATTGGCTCACACAGCAATATAACAATAACCCCAAAAGACAATTTAAAAAAGTGGCTTTTAAGTTACCTACCAAGAGCGAATGGCAGCAAGCTGCAACGGCGAATGATAAGAAAAATAAGTTTCCTTGGGGCGATAGCATTGTTGACAAGCCTACTAACATGGTTGTGAATTATTGTGAAAAGGAATATACAGAAAAAGTTTGGTTTGACACCATAATTTCTAATGAAGGAAAGCGCATAAAAGCCACCGATTCTATTGAGGTAAAAACAAATTGCCACCCAATTGGCCAATTTAATTATATGATGCCTGTAAATCTTAAAAAAGCCAAGCAAAGCAAAAACGGATTATACCATGTGGCAGGAAATGTGAGTGAAATGATTAACATAAAAGGGGAATGTGTCGGAGGCAATTACCGCTCAAACGAATTTTGGCTCAGGGTTGATTCTCCCAATGAATTTCACCCAAGCTATGTTGCTTGTCCCTTAATAGGATTTAGGGTTTTTATGCAAGTACTTGAGAGATAGATGGGGAGACTTGGAGAAGTGGAGACTTGGAGATGGGGAGAAAGAGGAAGGGAAAGTGAAGGAGAAAAGATGATGAGGTCACCTACCAACCCTAGCCTTTAGGCTAGGGACATGATGATGAGGTCACCATACCAACCCTAGCCTTTAGGCTAGGGTTGATGATGGGGGGAACGTACCAACCCCAGCCTTTAGGCTGGGGGTTGAAAAGAAAGGAGTTAATAATGAGCAATAACCCTCAAAATATTGATGCATTGGAGGAAGATTATTTGTATGTAATTGCGTCTCAAATTCCAGCATCTGGAATGGGATTGCATACTGCTATTGCTATCTATAAGGATGAGGTTATTGCCTTGTTTAAAGGTGAGCTTTTGAGTAATAAGGAATCCAATGCGCGCGCCTTGCTTGGCAAAAACCAGTATTTTATTAGCCTCTTAAATGGAGGCATCATGGATTCGGCCAATACTGATTGTTTTGCCAAATATGCCAATGATGCAAATGGAAGTGATAGTACATTTAAAAACAATGCTAAAATTAGCTTGAATGAGCAATCTGAAATATGCCTTATTGCTACCAGAAAAATTAAAGCCGGTGAGGAAATATTTTGTAGCTATGGGAAGCGGTATTGGGGTGGAGAGGCTTCTGGCGACTAGCTTCTGGCTTCTAGCGCTTTAGTTTTCTTTGGCTTTTTCTTCAATCCACTTGCTCATGTATTTTGTGCTGAGTAAGGTTTGGTGTTGGAGGATTGATCCAATGAAGTTTGAGTTTCGGTGATTGGGGAGGTTTGCTTCTAGGTGGGTAATTTGGGCTAACAATATTGGTTCAAACCGAGCTTTTTGAAAACGTGTTTGGAGGATGGTAAAACCATTTTTTTGTGCAGTATGCCACAGCGTTTTATTGGTATATAATTCAATGGCTTTTTCTGCAAAAATTGCTGCATCATCTTCAATAAATCCGGACCAAGGCAGAGGGCCATTTATGCCTTCTGCACCAATGGTGGTGGTAATTGAAGGCGTGCCGGTTAGCATGGCATCTAGCAATTTTCCTTTTAAACCTGCTCCAAACAATATGGGGGCAATACATACCCTTGCTTTGCTAAAAATTGGCAATGCCTCTTCTGCCCTACCCATGATGTAAAAGCCTTCTTTGGGCTTATGTAATTGCAATACTTTTTGAGATGGATAGGCGCCATATATTTCTAAACTCGCATTGGGTAATTTTTGATGGATCAATGGCCAGATAATTTCTTTTAAATATTTTACTGCAGCCCAATTTGGTTCGTGCAAAAAATTGCCCATAAACATAAAATTGCTGCGCTCTTCAAAGCTGGGTAATGTTTCGGTTTGAACCAATGAAGCGTCATCAAATAGTATTGGATAATACAACAAAATATTGGGGCTGATGCCATAAGTTTGAACCAATAAATCCATCTCATATTCTGAAATGATGAGGGAGCAATCGCAACGCAAAATGCTGGCCACTTCGCGTTTGGCCATGTCTGCAAACAAATCGGTATTATTTAAATCACCATCTGCTTTATAGGCTATTTGCCTGGCATTGCGCAAAGAATGTAAATCTTCGGTATCTAATATTCGTATAGCATCCGGACAAACCTCTGCCACCCGCCAGCCAAATTGTTCCTCCATTAAAAAGCGATCGAACAATACCAATTGCGGATCTAAGTCTTTAACAAATGCATCAAAGCTAGAGTTATTCAATTGAATGGCATGCTTGCTCACACCCAATTCTGCTAGGTTTACAGCAAATTCACTATCGGCAGCACAACTGGCAAAAGCTATCTCCCAACCCCATTCTTTAAACAGCAAAATAAGCTGTAACATTCTGCTCCCGGCCGCGGAGGAACTTGGTTCGGGCCAAACATAACCAATAATTAACAGCTTGCGCTTTTTGTGCATGTTGCAAATTAAATCAAATTAAGCCATTGTAGAAAACGCTAAAAACAGGTACTTTCGCAGTCCAAAAACAACAAACATGTTAGGCTTAAAATTAGCAACCGATCCACGCTGGGTAAATATAGTAGAAACAAACATTGAAGAGATTTTAACCGATCATGCTTGGTGCGAGCAGAAAGCAGCAAGTAATGCCATTTCTATCATCACCATCAACTCCGAGCACCAAGATTTGGTAACAGATTTACTTGCCATTGCCAAAGAAGAAATAGAGCATTTTAACCAAGTGCATGAAATGATTAAAAAGAAGGGCTTAAAATTGGGCAGGGAGCGCAAAGACGATTACGTAAACGAGTTGTATAAGTTCATGGAAAAAGGCGGCAGCAGAATCTCCTCTTTTGTGGAACGCTTGTTGTTTTCGGCCATGATAGAAGCCCGCAGTTGCGAGCGTTTTAGGGTACTTTCGCAAAACATAGCAGACAAAGAACTGGCACAATTTTACCACGACCTCATGGTAAGCGAAGCCGGACATTATACCACCTTCTTGGGTTACGCAAAAAAATACGGCGTAGGCATAGATGTAGACAAACGCTGGAAAGAATGGCTAGCTTTTGAAAACTCCATCATTGTCAATTATGGGAAGAAGGAAACGGTACATGGGTAGTGGATTATTCATTACTTCTTTTTTAGTATTGGACTAGATTTAAAATAAAATAGTAAATTCAACTGAGGGACCAAAATGTAGTTAAATTCAAATTTATTAGTAGTTTCATCTTTTGGGGGATAGCTAACTACTGTATTTTGAGAAGTGTATTTAATAACGTCATTAAAATTTACTCCGAAACCAAAATGATTGGATAATTGGAAATTAAATGCAACTCCAACATTGGCACCAAGATTGTTTATCTGCCCTTTTGTATCTGATGGTGGATAAATGCTATTAGATTGATTTACTATTCTATTGTACTCTTGGAAATTGCCAAATACCCCCATAAATGGCATGACCATTACCCTCTTTTCGCTTGTAAAAAACACAGCTTTGCCTATGTTAAGAGCAAATAAAGAATTTCGACTTTTAACTTCCTCCGAAACAAACTCAAATGACCCTGGATCATTGCCATTGGGCTTCTTATAATAATCCAATTGGGCTGCGTATTTTTCTGAACCAAAACCTATAACATAGTTCAGGTAAAAGCCGTTAGATATTTCTGAAGAAAAAGAAATTGGTATCATGTATTTAGAGTAGGTAGGCTCGCTCATTACCTCCATAGATATTAAGGTAGAAGGTTTTTTATAATCCATATCCACAAGAATTGGAAATGACAAATTGGAGGCATCATACGAACGTGTGAAACTTGGTGAAAATGAAAAGAAATTGATTGCCTTTTCTTGTGCAAAAACACTTGCTGTCACAATCACAAAAAATGTCAATACATAAATTTTTAAGAGCTTCATAGTTAATAGAATTTGAGCTTGGTTTAGATTATAAAATAAATAGGACAAAAAGAACTAATAGAATATCCCTGCTTTTGATTTAAAATAATAAAGCAGACTAATGCGAGGTGTAAAATTTAAATTGAGTTCCATTTGGCTACTTTTTTGAGGCTCTCCAATGGTGTATTCTTTTTTTAATTCTAGGTTGTAAAACCTAACAATATCATTGAAATTTAAACCTAACCCAAAGTGCTTGGTCATCTGATAATTAATGGATAAGCCCAAATTAATACCAGCAATTGATTTATAACCAGCGCTTGATTCGCTGTTGTTAAAGAAAAGAAATTTATCATCAGATGACAATACTCTCTCATATTCATACAAACCCCAAAAGCCACCCAAACAAGGCATGACCATTAACTTTTTTTCAGGCAGAAAATAAATTGCCTTTCCAATACTTAATTGGCCAAAAATATTATAGGCATCAACCTCCTCCTTAATATAATGATATTCGGAAGAAACATCAGTAACATCAAAGGCTTTATAAGTTAAGGTTGAGGAATAATAATCTTGTCCGAAACCGGCATTAAAATTTAGAAAGAAATTATTTGACTGTTCCTTTGAAAAGCTTACTGGAATTTGGTAGCTTGTAAAATCAGGAGCTTTCAAAAGTTTATTATAGTAAACATAGTCGCCATCATCAACCAAGTAGCTCCTATCCAAAACTAAGGGAAACGGAGAATTGGAGGCATTAAAAGTATGGGTTAAACTAGGTGACACACCTAAAATATTGGTGACCTTTACCTGCGCATTTGCTGAAATAGTAAAGATAAAAATCAAAGTTAGTAAACGGAATTTTGTAGGCTTCATAGTTATTTTTATTTGGGTTTTAAAATGACATAGTTTAATATTTTACCTCGTCCGGCAGTTTGTAACAAACAACCGACATCCTGTCCTGCACATAGAAACAGCGCTTCTCCTCATTGATTTCCAAACCAAATTGCAGGCAGCCATTTGGAAGGGAAATGTCTTTGAAATAAACAATGCTTCCATTGTCTAAGTTGAGAACAAGAAGATGGTCACATTGGGTTGAAAGCAAGTAGTTTTTGAATACTTTAGAATCACTTAAATCAAAATTTAAATTTGATAATTGATCATCGGTGAAATTTTGTTGCCAAACAACATTTCCTGTATTTAAATCGTAAGCTGTTACTGGATTTCCACCATTACATAAAGGAATGATTGAATTTTTGTATAAATAGATTCCAACTCCAAAATTAGGCAATTTTTTTTCCCAGGCTACACTTCCATCTTTGACATTAAAGGCAACCAAATACCTATTGGCTCCATATACGGCAAAAGTATAAACCTTTCCATTGGCACTGCCCATTTTACAAACATTCAATTCATAATACCTGTCCGAATAATCTTTAATCCAATCAAATTGCTTGGTAACCATATTGTATCCAAAAATCTTTGAACTATATTTGGTATTATCAGTTCTAGATGCTAAATACATGGTATAAATCATCATTTTTTCGCCTTTATCATTGGTGGAAAATGTAATCGGATTAGAATACATCCTACCATAAGTTTTGGAACTATCCTCGTAAGCGCAAACTAATTCCCATTTACCCTCATCATATTTAGTTCTATAAACATAGCTTTTATAATTATTAACTGCATCAACATAACCTTGGTAAACATAACCATCCATGTCCTCGTAAATTTGTTGCTCACCATACATATTTGCCATTTGATTTCTCCAAATGGTTTTACCAGTTAATATATTTAGTCCATAAGTATTCCTTCCACCACATAATATGATAATATCATTTTTAACAATATGTCTACTGGAAAAAAAACCCTCCTCGAAATCAAAATAATCATGCCATTCCCATTTTAACTTCCCTGTGCTGCCATCAAATAATTTAAATATTTCACCTTCAGGGTTATCAAAAATCTTACTCATTAAAATGTCTTTATTACTATTTAGAATAGGATTATTGCTATAACTACCTATGTAGGATCGCCATAATGTATCTAAGACTAATTTGCTTGTATTGAGAGGAAGAGGCTTTAACACCTCTTCCTTACTTTTACATGAATAATTAACCAATAATATACCAATAA
>JBILJL010000220.1:0-4353 GCA_044377255.1 Bacteroidia bacterium | reverse complement strand
ATTGGAAGCATTGCCTTGAGTGGCTTGCACAGAACTACCAGTGAAATTGCCAAAAGAAAATCTGCCTGGCAACAAACTATGGGTGCCCATTTAAAATACGGAGCAAAACACTTTCAACTTGGTATGAACTATGCTAAAAAAGAAAAGAGCAGCAGCTTGCTGAACCAAGATAATATTAGAAGGTTAATGAATCCGCTCTTGAACAACATTATAAGTTTAGATGTTACCTATATATACAAAAGCATTATTCTAAGTGGTGAAGCTGCCAAAACAAACTTGGGAAAAAAGGCCTTTGTGTTCAATGCATTGATTCCTTTAAACAGCAAATTAGAAATGATGCTTATTTACCGCAGCTATGGCAGTGGGTTTGAAAACATTTTTTCCAATGCTTGGAGTGCTCAAAGCGCTGTTGGCAATGAGCAAGGACTCTACACTGCTTTCACCTTTAGGCCTAAAAGAAACCAACAATGGAGTGTGTATGCAGATTTATTTCAATCGCCAAAGCCACGCTATCAGGCTGCATTGCCAAGTAAAGGCGCTGATTATTTAATAGATTACCTGCATGCTTTTAGCAAAACTTTGAGTATTAACTTTAGGTGTAGGTACCAACAAGCAGAGAAAGATTTACCCGTAGAGCAAACTATTACCAAACAATTGAGGCAAAATACCAGGGCACAATTTAGGATTCATTTGAGCTATCAATTGAATGCAAGTTGGCAATACCAAGCAAGGTTTGAAAAAATAAATGCCCAAAAAACTGATGGCAAAAAATACCAAGGCAGTATGATTTACCACGACTTTAACTACCATCCTAAAAACACTTCCTGGAGTTTTAGAGCTCGTTTTTGTATATTTCAAATTGAGGATTACGCAGCCAGAATATATGTACAAGAAGGAGATGTTATGTACAATTATGCTCAGAGTTTGCTCAATGAAAATGGCATGCGGTTTTATGCAATGGGAACTTACCACCTAAGTAAAAAAATGGCCGTACAATTTAGGATAGCCCACACCTATTTACCAGAAGCTACCAGCATTGGCAGCAGTTGGGATACCATTGAAGGGAATAAAAAAACGGATGTAAAAATACAGTTGCGTGTAAAATTTTAAACAAATGGTTGACAAGTAGTCGTGTAAGATTTGGAAACACCTCTCAATTTGCGTACTTTCGCACCTTTAAAAGCAAACAGACAAGATGGATCTTTTTGAGAAATTACAGAACAAAATCGGACCTTTGGGTCAGTATGCAGATGATGCATATGGCTATTACATGTTTCCAAAATTGGAAGGTGAAATTGGACCAGAAATGAATTTCCGTGGTCAGAAAATGCTAAATTGGAGTTTGAACAACTACCTTGGTTTAGCCAATCACCCAGAAGTTAGAAAAGCGGATACTGATGCCACTGAGCAATATGGCTTAGGTTACCCAATGGGAGCGAGAATGATGAGTGGTAATTCTATTTACCATGAGCAATTAGATAGAGAATTGGCCGCATTTGTTTCAAAAGAAGATGCTGTATTGCTAAACTACGGTTATCAAGGAATGGTATCTACGGTTGATGCCTTAGTTGACAGACACGATGTTATTGTATATGATGCCGAAAGTCATGCTTGTATTGTGGATGGTGTTCGTTTACACATGGGCAAGCGCTTTGTGTTTGAGCACAACAACATAGAAAGTCTTGAAAAGCAATTGCAACGTGCAACGCGTTTAACCGAAGAATCGGGTGGAGCTATTTTGGTGATTACAGAAGGAGTTTTTGGCATGACAGGCGCCCAAGGAAAGGTGAAAGAAATTGTGGCTTTAAAGAGCAAATATAACTTCCGTTTATTTGTTGATGATGCACATGGTTTTGGTACAATGGGTAAAACTGGTGCAGGAACTGGCGAAGAGCAAAATTGTCAAGATGGTATTGATATTTATTTTGGAACCTTTGCCAAATCAATGGCCTTAATTGGTGGATTTATAGCGGCAGATAAAAACGTTGTAAAGTTTTTACGTTACAATTTGCGTTCTCAAATTTATGCCAAATCTGTTCCAATGCCAATTGTTATTGGTGCTTTGAAAAGATTAGATTTGATCCGTAAACACCCAGAATACAGGGAAAATCTTTGGAAAATTGTAAATGCATTACAAAGTGGATTAAAAGCAGAAGGCTTTGATTTGGGAAGAACAAGTTCACCAGTTTGTCCGGTTATTATGCATGGTACCGTTGGTGAATCTACTTCAGTGGTACATGATTTGAGAGAAAATCACCATATTTTCTGCTCGGTAGTAGTATATCCGGTAATTCCAAAAGGAATGATTTTATTGCGTTTAATTCCAACTGCAGTGCATAATTTGGAACAGGTAGATAGAACCATTAAAGCTTTTATGGAAATAAGAGAAAAGTTAAAAAATGGAACTTATATTTCCGACAAAGTGATTAACATGGCAGAAAAAAATTAACAAAACAATCTCAAAAATTTTTCGTTAGTTTGACAGAAGAAGCGTTTTAAAGATTTTTGAAACGCTTCTTTCATTAAAAAAATAAATAAATCAATAACATGAATATTAAAATATTAGGATTTTTATTACTTACTACTGCCCTAACTAGCTCATTTAAATCTGCAGAAGAAATTAAATGGCTAGATTTTAACAAGGGCTATGACATGGCCAAAAAGAAAAACAAGGTGATGTTAGTAGATGTATATACTGATTGGTGTGGCTGGTGCAAGCGCATGGACAAAGATGCCTATGGCAAAACCAATATCATTGAAGCGGTGAACAAAGATTTTGTGGCCGTAAAGTTTAATCCAGAGCAACAAGGCATCTCCTATTCGTACGAAGGTAAAACATACACTGGCGAGCAGTTAGCTGGGGCAATTAGCAATAATTCTATCAATGGCTATCCTACCACTATTTTCTTATACCCAAAAGGCAAGAAAATGGAAGTGGTTGTTGGCTACAAAAACGCCGAGCAATTAGCACCAATCTTAACAGATATCAGAAAGAAAATGACTGGGAAATAAGTCATCAATTTTTCTTGAAAAACTCAGTTAATTCAAATATCCTTCCCAAAATTGTTTAGGTGAAACTATTTTAGTTTGTTTATAGGTTGAAAAGGTAAAGTCATTTGTATTACCTGTAATTATAAAATCAGCTAAACATTCATCTGCTAGTTCTAATATCATATTATCATTTAGGTCTGATATTAGTTCGAGCTTTATTGTTGGATTAAACTTTTTTGATTTTGTTTCTATTTCTGCTAATACAGCCTCTGCCCTAATAAAGAAATCAGGATATTTTGAAAATTTAGGTCTACAAAGTACCTCATAATACTCCTTCATTAAATCATTCGAAACACATAATTGAATATTATCCTTAAAAAAAATATCATAAATTATTAAGTAAGGATAACTCCGTTGAATAAGCGCAGAAATGAGGACGTTAGTATCATTTACGATTTTTAGCATCTGTTCTAACTGCTTTTACCTCATTTGCAATTTCATCTATTGTCAATTTTGATAGTCCATTCTTTTCTGCCAATTCTATACATTTATTTAAATTTTGAATTGACAACTCCTTTGTAACAATTTCAATCAACTCAGAAAAATTGAGGTTCTCATTTTTAATCCCAAATTTATTAAACTCTAACTCTGAAATGGCTATGTTAAGGGTTCTCATCTTGTTAATTGTTTATCAAATTTAAAACAAAATACATTAAAAATCTACCTAAAAAAATCTTCAATGATTATTGTAAGTGACAAAAAAAAATCATAAACATCTAATAAAATTCAAAAACAAGGAAGTTGCAAGGAGAATGAAACTCGTTTGCAAAGAACTTTATCTTAGCTTAAATATGCCTCTCCGCATGGTAAGATGAGCGAACCAATGCGCCAGATTCTACGTAATTGAAACCCATGGCCAACCCTGCTTCTTTGTAGTAGGCAAACTGCTCGGGGGTTACAAATTCTTCTACGTTTAAATGCATTTTGGTTGGTTGCAGGTATTGACCAAGTGTTATTACATCACATTTATGGTCGAGCAAATCTTGCATTACCTCTAGTACCTCTGCTTCAGTTTCGCCGAGACCAAGCATTACGCCACTTTTGGTTCTTCTGCCTCGTTCCTTGGTTAGTTTTATTTGCTCCAAGCTTCTCTCGTATTTGGCTTGCGGCCTTACTTTTCTATATAACCTTTTAACGGTTTCCATGTTGTGCGAAACTACCTCAGGCTTTTCATCTATTACTTGGTAAAGCAAATCCCAATGGGTTAAAAAATCTGGGATCAAGGTTTCCATGGTGGTGCCCGGACTTTCTTGTTTAACCAATCGAATAGTATCTGCCCAAACCTTTGCGCCTTTATCGGGC
>JBILJL010000016.1:0-17795 GCA_044377255.1 Bacteroidia bacterium | reverse complement strand
ATAGAACTGAGGATGCACCTTTAACTACTTCTATTTGTTTTACATTTTCAATTGGAACAAAATTCCATTTTACCTGACCAGCATCACCCGTTAAAAAAGGCATTCCGTCTAATAAAACCATTACACGGGAGCCAGCACCATAAGTCCAACCGCTACCACTTCTGATGTTAATTTGTCCATCAATAATATTTACACTTGGTATTTGATCCAAGAGTTTATCCATCATGGTGGTATTGCGATTTTGTATGAGATAGGGTAGAATAATTTCAGTACTTACTACCATCCTATTCAATGATTGCTCATACCTACCAGCGGTTACCACCATTTGATTTAGTAAATAATCAGATGGAGTTAGTAGAATTAATAATTCATTTTGTGTGAGCAATGTTTCCAAGAGCACTATTTTCTCTTGGTAACCAATAAGGGTTATCCTCATACTTTCATTTAAAGGTAAACTTGATTTTATCTTAAATCTACCGAGGGAATCGCTCATTGAAAACGCCTTGCCAATCCTAATAATTGCGCCTGAAATAGTTTCCCTTGAATTGCCATCTTTAATGAGGCCATTGAACACCCTCTCTTGTGCAAAAATTTTTTGGTTCAGAAAGAGAAAAGCAATTATGCATATTAAAAAAAATCTATATCTTGCCATAAATTTATCTGATATGAAAAAAGTATTACTTTCAATATTAATGATTTGCAGCATGAATTGCATCAACAATTTATTTGCTCAATGCTCCCCAGACACAAGTTTTAAAACTTCGGGCACATTGCCTGCGGCTCTAGATACAGCTAGAATTGGCGTGCCCTATAGCCAAGTTCTTCAATATCATATTACCAAAGATACCACCATTTATGTGGCGCAATTGGGTCAAACTGTTAATGCAAAAATAGATACATTATGGATAACAGGGGTAAAAGGTATGCCAGCTGGATTTACCTATGATTGCCATAATGCCGATTGTAAAATTATGGGTGGAAAAACAGGTTGTGCCACCTTAAAAGGAACACCCAATGCTGGTCAAGGTGGCATTTATCCATTGGTGGTATTAATAAGAATTAGGGCTACGGCTTTTTTAGGACCGGTTCCAGTTGCACAAACGGTGAATGATTCTAACTCACGCTACACAATAGTGGTTCAAGGGGCAAGTGGTGTTGGCCAATTAAGTGAAACAAGTGAGCCAATTTTGTATCCCAACCCAGCTAAATCTGAGCTTCAAGTGTATGTTCCAGAGTTAAGTGAAAAGGCAAATTATATGATTTTGAATTTACAAGGAAAGGTTGTTCAAAAAGGTGCTTTTGCTAATCCAAAAGAAGTAAACCACTTAACTTTAAATGCTTTTGAAAGCGGTGTTTATTTTATTGAGATAAAAACTGAAGAAAAAGTTTGGTTAAAGAAGTTTATTGTAGAATAAACATCTTTAACCCTATTATATTATTTACCAAAAAGGCCACCTAAACCGGGCATCATGGTGCTCATCATCGAACGCATTTCGCTTTCCGATACATTTTCAGCACTTTCCAATGCTCTATTGATGGCCACAATTAAATAAGCCTCCAGTTCTTCTTTTTTTTCTGGATGAAGCAATTCATCTTTTATTTGAACCTCTTGAATTTTTCTATTTCCATTAGAAATAACTTTTACACCTCCATTTGCGGCCTCACCTATAACTGTAATTGACTCAAGTTTGGTTTTTACACCCTCTGCCATTTGCTTTGCAGCGCCTAATTTATCGAACATATTTTTAATGATTTATTGCTCAAAAGTAGGGATTATTTAGTTTTGGTTTAATGCCACAAACAAATTTGGGTATATTGATGTTTACTTGGTAACTATTTTTTGCTGTAAAATAACAGTGTTGATAAACGCAACTAGAGAAATTTAAAACACTCACAATGAGCACCATTTAATCGTGACAAAAATCAGTGTTCTAAAGTCAAATTATTTATGGGTAAAAGCAAAAAAAAGGTAAATTTGCCTTCCTTAAAAAGATTTAATTAACAATACAATTTATATGCAAATCAAAGCAAATTACAGCGACGAGTTTATTTATCGCCACAATTCATCAATGGTTAACGATACAGAGGCCATGCTAAAAGTGGTTGGCGTTTCTAGCTTAGACCAATTAATTGATGAAACAATTCCAAGTCACATTAGGTTAAAAGAACGCATGAATTTACCCGCTGCACTTACCGAAAATGAATTACTCAGTTTTTTAGGAAGTGTAGCCGCAAAAAATAAATTATTCAAAAATTATTTAGGTCAAGGCTATTATGGCACACATACACCCAGTGTTATCCTCAGAAATATTTTTGAAAACCCAGGCTGGTACACAGCTTATACTCCTTACCAAGCAGAAATTGCCCAAGGAAGATTAGAAGCATTGTTGAATTTTCAAACCATGATCATTGATTTAACAGGTATGGAAATTGCGAATGCCTCTTTGCTAGATGAAGGCACCGCTGCTGCGGAGGCAATGCACATGTTACATGCAGAAACTAAGAAAGATAATGCCACCAAATTCTTTGTTTCAAATTTGGTATTTCCTCAAACCATTGATGTTTTAAAAACTCGTACTGAACCAATTGGCGTTGAGTTGGTAATAGGAGACCACAATACTGTAGTATTTGACGAAACTTATTTTGGTGCATTGATTCAGTATCCAGCAGGTGATGGTTCTGTAAATGATTACAGTGAATTTATGGCAAAAGCCATTGAAGCAAATGTAATGGTTGCAGTAGCTGCAGATATTTTAAGTTTATCATTATTAACACCTCCAGGAGAATGGGGTGCTGATGTTGTGGTTGGTTCAGCCCAACGCTATGGCGTGCCAATGGGATATGGTGGACCTCATGCAGGATTTTTCGCAACAAAAGATGCGTATAAGCGTCAAATGCCAGGCAGGTTAATTGGCGTATCAATTGACAGCCACGGTAATCGTGCGTTGCGCATGGCCTTGCAAACACGCGAACAACACATTAAACGCGAAAAAGCAACCTCAAATATTTGTACAGCACAAGTGTTGTTGTCAATTATGGCTGGCATGTATGGCGTTTATCATGGCCCAAAGGGATTAAAAGGTATAGCAGGTAGAATACATGGTTTGACCCAAACTTTGGCTGATAGCTTAATTGAAAATGGCTTAACGGTGCTTACTAAAAACTATTTTGACACCATTACCATTCAAGCAAACAATGCTTCGCAAATATTTGATAATTGCTTAAAAGCAGAAATAAATGTTGCAAAGGTTAATGATAATCATATTAGAGTTTCTATTGACGAAACTCATACGATAGCAGACATCAACCAATTGGCAGGATTAATAACAGGTAAAACAATTAATAAAACACAAGCTGTTCAAGTTGAGTTAAAGGTTCCAAATACCTTGGCCAGAAAATCAGATTTCATGACACATCCGGTATTTAACACCTACCACAGTGAACATGAAATGTTGCGATATATTAAATTATTAGAATCTAAAGACCTTTCACTTTGTCATTCAATGATTGCTTTAGGATCTTGTACCATGAAGTTAAATGCAACTGCTGAAATGATTCCTGTTACCATGCCAGGTTTTGGACAATTACATCCATTTATACCGCGAAACCAAGCAACAGGATATACACAAATTTTTGAAGAATTAACACATGCACTTAAAGAGGTAACTGGGTTTGCTGGCATTAGCCTGCAACCAAATGCTGGAGCTCAAGGCGAATACGCAGGCTTGATGGTTATAAGAGAATACTTTAAAAGTATTGGGCAATCACACAGAAATATTGCATTGATACCATCTTCGGCACACGGCACAAATCCTGCAAGTGCAACTATGGCAGGCATGAAGGTAATCGTTACTAAAACGCTAGAAAATGGTTATGTAGACATTGAAGATTTAAGAGCAAAAGCAATTGAACACAAAGATAATCTTGCCTGTTTAATGGTAACTTATCCTTCAACCTACGGAATTTTTGAAGAGCAAATCAACGATATTTGTAATTTGATACATGAAAATGGTGGCCAAGTATACATGGATGGTGCCAATATGAATGCCCAAGTTGGATTAACCAGTCCGGCTAATATTGGTGCAGATGTTTGCCACTTAAATTTACACAAAACATTTTGCATACCGCATGGTGGTGGTGGCCCTGGTATGGGTCCAATTGGGGTTGCAAAACATTTGGTACCTTTCTTACCAGGACATTCAGTAGTTGACATGCAAGGTGGAGATAAAAGTATGAGCGCAATATCTGCAGCACCGTGGGGAAGTGCCTCAATCCTATTAATTTCTTATGCTTACATTAGAATGATGGGTGCCGAAGGATTAGAAAATGCTACCAAATACGCCATCTTAAATGCGAATTACATCAAGGCCAGGTTAGAAAATGATTATCATATCATGTATGTTGGAAGCAAAGGCCGTTGTGCGCACGAAATGATTTTAGATACTAGAGTTTTCAAGGGTGCTACTGGAGTTGAGGCAGAAGATATTGCCAAAAGACTAATGGATTATGGATTCCACGCACCAACTATGAGTTTCCCTGTTGCTGGAACCATTATGATTGAACCAACTGAAAGCGAACCAAAATCTGAATTAGACAGATTTTGCAATGCGATGATTGCCATCAAAAATGAGATAAATGCGATAGAAAATGGAACAGCGGATATGAAAGACAATGTATTAAAAAATGCACCTCATACCGCTTCTGTTGTTATTGCAGATAATTGGGACCATTCATACTCAAGAAATGAAGCGGCTTATCCATTGCCATATGTTAGGGCGGCTAAATTTTGGCCAACTGTAGGAAGAATTAACAACACACATGGAGATAGAAACCTTATTTGTTCTTGCTTACCAATGGAAGCATACGCTGAACAAGCGAGCAACTAAAAATAAAAACAATTCAGAATTCTGAATTCAGAATTCTGAATTGTTTTCTTTCCTTTTTACTGATAATTTTCAAGCCATCTCCAATTTGAATGGTTCCACCAAAATTGAGTGGCATCACATTTTCTCCAAAATAAATTTTATTTTCATGCATTCTGTAAGTTGCAAGCGTCTTTAAAGGCTCCTTGCCCATTGCGCCAGTTTGTTGATTTATGGTAGTAACAATACAGCGCGCACAAGGCTTACAAGCTAAAAATGTATTTTCTCCAATCGAAAATTCTGCAAACAAATCTTCTTCAAAGGCCAAGCCACCTTTAAAAACAAGATTAGGTCTGAACCTATCCATATTCAAAGGATTTTCCAATCTATTGTTTAAGTCGCTTAAAGAAGATTCACCAATTAGTAATAGGGGGAATCCATCAGCAAAGCTTACAATATCATTTCCTCTATTATAGGTTTCATCCAATTTTCTATGGGAAGAATTTGGCATGTAAACCAGTTTGCAAGTTGATTTTAGGATATTGCTAAACCAAGAGTTAATAGCTTCATTTAAACAAGTAGCCTTAACCAAATCACCCCAAACTTGCACCTCAATTTCATCTCCAGTAACAATAAATGGAATATGAATTGATTGATCCCAATTAGGATAACTTACCTTGAAACCTAAAGCATCTTTTGAAAGAATAAATTGAGAAAGGATTGGAAAGTTTCTTTGAGTAATAAAGTTATTATTTTCGTCGACTAACATATAACTCCTATCAAATTGCAATCCTCGAGGCTCTACAACAGCTGAATTGAGTAATATTCCAGGCAAACCTTTTATAGGATAAATATAAACTTTTGTTAATGTCAACATTGATTTAACGAAAAAAATTATTTGCTAATATAGGATAACGCAAAAATCTTAAAATTTAGGTTTATATGCACTTTCTTTCAAGATTTTATCCCAATTAGAATCATTCATTAATTGGTTTAAACTCACCGATGATTGTTTATCCATATACTTCTCTATAATCTTATATCCTATATACACGCCAATAGCAGGAGCAGATTCTTGAGGCATTCCAGGTGCAATGGTAAAAGGGCCGTCGTTAAAATAACGCATGTATTGATTTGGTTCAGCATTAAATAACATTTTCTTTTCTATTAGGTGCGACCAAACCTGGGCTTCATTGCTGTTTGCCCAAGCCAATTGGTTAGGCGAATAGCCAAATATTATTGAGTCGTTTAGTTGAGGTAAAAGTTGTTTCATGAAATACCTTACTTTTCCTTCAAATAACATCATAGCTAAAAACCTTTTATCCTTTAATTGATTCTCAAACTTACCAATAGCAATAGCCTTAATGGCATTAGGAACAATATAGTCTCTCCTTAATTTTGCAATCATAAAATCTGGAAACTCTAAAGCCGGATATAAAGGATAATCACTGCCCAAATACATATCCAATCCAATACCAACAATTGAATCGAAAGTAACATTGGCATAACCAAATTCAGAAATAAATGAAATAAATTGGGGAGTAACATTTTCAGGAAATTCTTTTCGATAGATTACCATAGCCCCACCTAATTGTGTTTCTATATCCGATAAGTTTGGGTAAACAGAATCTACTTCATGTTTCAATTGGAGTATAGTGGGAAAAGAAATGAACTTGCTCAAACTAGGTTCATAAGCATCTATTCTCTCCTCCTCACTTATATTCAACATATCTTGAGCGAAGCTATTATAGAAAACAGGATATTTTTTTTGTAAGGCAAGAAAATGTTCAGGACTTTTTGCTGAAATACTGTCGAATAAGTCTTGGTCGAACCTATTAATTTTTATTGGATTTGGTTTATCTGTACAACTTTGAAAAGCAAGTATTAAACCCAAAACCAAAAGGCAGAAATTGCTATTTATTTTTTTAAAATTCTTCATACATTCACAGTCTGTTTGAATTAAACATTTGCAATATCTGAATTTGATGCTAAATTTGAGCCTATAAACATTTGAAACATGAAAAGATTTTATTTTTTAGGATTGGTTTTTCTACTTTTAACAAAATTCACTTCGGCACAGGGTGAGGGTGAAAAAATAGAATTTGGATTAGGCATGAACCCTTGCCTATCATGGATGAATCCAAGTATGAAAATCTTTAACAGTGGAGGCTCCACATTTGCTTTTGGATTTGGCGCAAAAATAAATTATAAACTCAGTCAAAAATATGCTTTGGGATTTGAGGTAAATTTCCAGAACATCAATATCAACACCCATTACAACAAAATTGATGTGGAGTATAAATCAGTAACACAAACCTCAACTGATTTTACAATGCAATACAACTTAAAATATTTAGAGATACCTGTACTTTTAAAAATGCAAACTGAACCCAAAAACAAACTCGCTTATTATGGAGAGTTTGGAGGGTCTTTGGGCTTGTTGTTAAATCAATTGGCTGATGTGGAATCAAAGGAATTAAATATATCGCAGGTAAATACTGAAGAACCCGAAGAAGGCGACAAGTTTATCTTGAAAAATAGTGACAACAATGCAACTATTTATAAAACCAATATCAATGCCTTTAAGATTGGTTTAATATTTGGAGGAGGCCTACAATACCACTTAACAAATGGCTCTAGATTAGAGTTTGGTTTACGTTACAATCTAGGCTTAACAGATATTTACGACGACAGTAAATTAGAAGGCTCAAATCATTGCGCAGGTATAAACATTGGTTTCATTTTCTAATTATCAATAGTGAAAATAACCCTTTCCCAATTAAGCTTCCATACCGGAAACTTTGAAGGTAATACCACAAAAATGATTGCGGCAATTGAGGAGGCAAAACTCCAACAATCAGACCTAATCGTTTTTTCTGAATTAGCTACTTGTGGGTATCCGCCAAGAGATTTTCTTGAATTCAAAGATTTCATAAATGAAGCAGAAAAAAGTGTAAAAACTATAGCTGAACATTGTATGGGAATTGCAGCTATTGTTGGGTCTCCGAGAATTAACCCAATTATTGCTGGAAAAGATTTGTACAATGCTGCCTATTTTTTAGAAGAAGGTAAAATAAAACAAATAGTTGACAAAACGCTTTTACCTAATTACGATATTTTTGATGAGTATCGTTATTTTGAACCCAATAAAACCTTCGAAATAGTAAATTTTAAAGGCTTTAAAATAGCCTTAACTATTTGTGAAGATTTATGGAATTTGAATGACAATCCAATGTATGTTACTACTCCATTGGATAATTTAATTAAGTTGGAACCAGACTTTGCAATAAACATTGCGGCCTCTCCCTTTTCTAAAACTCAAATTGAAGAAAGGAGAAATATATTAATTGGAAATGCAAAAAAGTACCAATTACCTATATTTTATATAAACCATATAGGGGCACAAACTCATTTAATATTTGATGGAGGAAGTTGTGTAATCGATCAAGATGGCTCCATTATTGATGCGTTAAATTCTTTTAAAGAAGACCAAAAATCATACACCATAAACAAATCAAATGGCATAAAAATTATTGCTGATACAGATTTGGTTCAAACCGAAATTAGTAGAAATAAATACCAAGACATTGAGGATGCTCTGGTACTTGGGATCAAACAGTATTTTGAAAAGTTAGGATTTTCAAAGGCTATTCTTGGTTTATCAGGTGGCATTGATTCTGCCCTTGTAACTTATTTGGCGGAACGTGCATTAGGAAAAGAGAATGTTTGGGCCATACTTATGCCATCACAATTTAGTAGCAATCATTCTATTGATGATAGTATAAAATTGGCTACTAATCTTGGGATAAAACACAATACAATTCCAATTGAAGCTACATTTCAATCGTTTATGGATACCTTAAATCCTTTTTTTGAAGGTACCACTTTTGGATTAACTGAAGAAAATCTTCAATCTAGAACTAGAGGCGTTTTGTTGATGGGATTAGCCAATAAGTTTGGCTATATTTTATTAAACACTAGCAATAAAAGTGAATTAGCCGTTGGTTATGGAACTTTATATGGAGATATGTGTGGAGGAATTTCTATTATTGGAGATTTGTATAAAACAGAAATTTTTGAATTGTGCGAATACATAAACAGAAATGAAGAAATAATTCCTGTAAATATATTAACCAAAGAACCATCGGCAGAGCTGAGGCCAGATCAGAAAGACAGTGATAGTTTGCCAGAATATGCTGTTTTAGATAAAATTTTATATGCCTATATTGAAGAGCGTGAAGGTCCGGCGCAAATTGAGGCATTAGGATTTGACAAAGCATTGGTTAAACGCATTTTAAAAATGGTGAACATGAATGAATGGAAGCGTTGGCAGGCACCGCCAGTTCTAAGGGTTTCAAAGAAGGCATTTGGGCCCGGCAGGCGATTACCCATTTCAGGTAAATATTTAAATTAAGCCATTCTTGTTAAGGTAAACACAGTAATTTCTGGCATTATTCCAACTCTTCCTGGGTATCCCAAAAATCCGTACCCTCTGTTAACGTATAGCATTTGCTTTTCAATCTTGTATAAATCTGCCCAATGAGGATAAATATATTGCGACGGACTCCATCTAAAATCGCCTAGTTCAATACCAAATTGAAAGCCATGCGTATGACCAGACAAGGTTAAATCAATGTCTTGGTGTTTTTTAGAAATGATGGTATCAAAATGACTTGGATCATGAGATAATAATATTTTTACTGGTACCTCGGGCATTCCTGCTTTTGCTTTATCTATATCACCAAACTTTTGGAATCTTCCTCTATCGCCCCAATTTTCTACTCCAATTAACGCGATTTTTTTGTTCTCTTTTTCCAAAAGCACATGCTCATTGCGCATTAAATTCCAACCCATAGATTTATGTATATCCACTAAGTCTTGTAAATTTTTACTTTTTTCTTCAGGCGATTTCCAATCAGTTACATAATCTCCGTAATCATGGTTACCTAAAATAGAATGAACACCCATTGGCGCTTTTATTTCCGAAAACATTTCGGCCCAATCATTGGCTTCATTGGTTCTATTATTGACAAAATCGCCTGTAAAAACTGCTAAATGCGCTTTTTGCTCTTTGATCAATTTTATGCCTTTATAAACGGCATCTTTATCAAAAAAGCTGCCACAATGAACATCTGAAATTTGAAGCAACTTAATTCCATCGAAAGCTTCAGGTAAATTGGGTAATACTAGGTTTACTCGTCGAACTTGATAATTGTAAGCCCCAGAAACCAAACCACGGGAGAGCATGATAAAGGGAACTGCGCCAGCAACCAAACCTGCGCGGGCAATAAATTGGGACCTGCTTATTTTTTTATCATCAGATTCAATAGATTCCTCCATTTCTTCCTCTGCAGCATCTTCAGATCTATTTAAAAATATGCGTTCAATGCCTCTCCAAATCCAAGTAAACAATCGCTTAATATCATCAATTACAATGAATACGAAAGTTATTAATTTTGAGGCATAGACAATAAAAAAGAATGCCATATAGTAGGTTCTAAAAAGCCTATTTGTTTCCAAAAAATTATTGAAAAGGGAAACCAAACTAATTGTAAATAAAAACACAGGAATGGCCCAATAAAGTAATTTAATGGTTTTTTGATACCAAGTAGGTCGGTCTTTAATTAGCACCTTGATAGCCTGCCAAATGTATAAATCTAGTAAAACGATAAATAGGGTAACCCCTAAAAACATCTTCAACCTAAAAGACTGCATATTGTATAATTATTATCACTCAAAAATATCAAAAGAAACGCAAGAATGCTGCTGCAATGATAGAAAGGAATTAAGGATAATACATCAATAGATTTACTCATTTTTAAACATAATCAAGAAAAAAAAATGAATTTGCAGAGAATCTCAATTTCTTTAGTAAAATTGCATGGGTTAAATGGGTTAAATGGGTAAAACAAGCAAAGCATTCAGCAAAAAATTAGTACAACTGAAAGATTTCATTTGGCGAATAGCCATACTTTCTTTTCAAGTAAGCTTGTTTTTCATTATCATTTATAGAATGTTACCAGTTCCAATTACACCTTTGCCGATAGTACGAGTATTTGAACAGGCATTTGGCGACGATCCCGTTAAGTTAAACAAAGATTGGGAAAGCATTGAGAGCCTAGGTAAAAATATCTGTTTGGCTAGTTTAACTTCTGAAGACCCTAAATTTTTCCAACACTACGGTTTTGATTTTGAGCAAATAATTGAATCATTAAAAAAGAGTTTTGATAAGGGAAAAAAACCAAGAGGAGCAAGTACTATAAGCCAGCAAACTGCTAAAAACTTGTTCTTTACACCGTCTAGAAGTTGGATTAGAAAAGGGCTAGAGGTATATGTTACTGTTGCGTTAGAATTATTTTGGACAAAGAAAAGAATCTTAGAAGTTTACCTGAATATTATTGAAATGGGCAATGGTATTTATGGTGCAGAGGCAGCGGCTTTATTTTACTTCAATAAATCGTCTTCAAATTTAAGCACGCGTGAAGCAGCAGCTATTGCCGCATGTTATCCAAATCCAAGGAGGTGGAAGGCAAATAAACCATCGAAATACATCAGAAGGAAACAAGAACTCATTGTGAGGTATATGTACAAAATTGGTCCTTTACCTTGGGAGAAGAAGTCAAAAAAGAGATAAAAAAAATGCCCTACAAATTTGTAAGGCATTTTTTTTATCTCTTATCTCTTAAATCCTCATCACCAACCCTAGGCCTTGGTTTTTGAACAGGTCTAATAATCCTAAATTCTACTTTTCTATCTAAGCCTTCAGTGCTCATTTTATATTTTTGCACATAGGGGTCTTTGGATGAAAAAACGAGCATTCTATCTTTGTCAATTTCGTATACTTTGAACAATTTTCTTTTAACTTCCAATGCCCTTCTTTCTGCCAAAGTTAATTGAGTTAAATTAGGCTTATTGTTATCGGCATGACCAATTATAACCAATGAGGCAGAAGTATCAACCAAAAGAATCCTAGCTATTTGCTGTAACAAATTATATTGCTCAACGTGCACCGTAAAATGATTTGGAGGGAAGATAATTGTTGGTAAACCATAACCACTTTTACTAATAGTAACAAAATCTGTTTGAGGTATAGAATCGTTTAATCTATATATTACTTCTGATGAATCATTATAACCATTGGCACCTGAACCAGCAATACCTGAAGGGAAATATAAGCCAACAGATTTATTAAAACCATATGGATCTGGATCTATTGAATCAGGAATACCATCATCATCACTGTCTAAGGTAACACCTTTGGCATCAACCTTAAAGCCTGGCTTTGTTTCCTTTTCTTTATCTAGGTAATCTGGAATACCATCTTGATCAGTATCTACTTTCATGGCTTCAGCCTCATCTTTGGCATTTTTCAATTCACGATAGATTTTATCTACGGGGTTACTCCAATCGATATGTGTAGGTTGATTTTTAGTAGTGATATTATAAACGATACTAGCTACAAAATAACCATTACCATCTTGCAAGGTACCAGATTGGGGTGCCAAATCAAGGTTGTCATTTGTACCAATATTATAATTAAACTCACACCCGATATCTATATTTTTGGTTACTTTTCTTTTGTAGCCCAAGGTTAAGGGCAAAACAAGGAAAGATTCGTTAATTGTGCGCGTAACCCCTGATGGTGTATCAGGGTTTTGTCTAGAGCCGTTTACAGATTCCCTGCTTAAACCAAAACCAAAATAAAAATTATTTTTCGGAAAACTTTGACGAAAATCTACTCCACCTAAATTAAATAACAATTGCAAATTGATATTACTGACATCTGTTTTAAAGTAAGAGTTGGTTACACCATTTTTAGAATCTAGCCCTCCAGAAAATTGACCTTGAAGAAATTGCAAACGTAAACCCATGATGTGGCTAAATGAATATTTAGCAAAAAAGCCAAATCCAGGATATATGGCATCAGCCTTTACATCTCCAGAAAAAAAAGTCATACCAAAATTTACGCCAAGTGACACTTTACCATAACTGGTCTCTGGAATAATGTTCATGGTATCAGAATCCTTTTTGGGTTTAGGCTTACCCTTTCCAGAATCGTTAAGCACGCTCATATCTGGCGCATCTAGCTTCCCTTCCGACCCTTTTTTGGGGTTGTTTTGAGCCACAGAAATAGAGGCAAACAAAACTAAAAATATAATAAAAAAATTAACTCTCATACAATGGGACTTTGCATTTTAAAATATCTGCTAAGTTACCTGATTAAACGAGAACCAATAAATTTCTCTGAGTCAGTTATCTACAGACTATTGTTTATTGTACATATAAATTCAGAAACCTTCATCATTTTCTTTTCTAGCTTTTCTTAATAATTTCAAGGCTTCATTTTTATCAGAAGTAGAAATGACAGACATTCCCAACATATTAGAGTTCGCATAGCTTCGTCAGATGATAGACTCAAATCCTTTGTTCACCAAACGAACTTGGTTAGCGTGGGCAACAGCGATTTTTTTTGAGCGCCATAGTTTTAAAGATTAAATCAAGTATAACCATAATTATTCGTTTGTAAAATAAATAATTCGTTATTTGCCAAGCCTCTACAGGTATTCAATCAAACCTAACATGGATTCAATAAAAACACAAAATAACGAACTTAATCGCTTATCCAAAGAAAACTTCAAGTTGTCTTTAAAATCAAACATTTACATCATTTTAGATAACCTGAGAAGCGGAAACAATATTGGTTCTATATTTAGGAGTTCTGATGCCTTTAGGATAAAAAACATATACATCTCAGGGAGTTCAGCCATCCCTCCCAACAAAGAAATCTTAAAAACAGCACTTGGTGCAACTGAAACTATAGACTGGGAATACATCGAAAATCCAGTAGAAATAGTTAAAAATTTACAAGAAAATGGAGTTAAGGTATTTGCCATTGAACAAGCATCTAAAAGCATCCTTTTGAACCAATTTTTCATTGAATCGCATGAACCAATAGGTTTAATTTTCGGAAATGAGGTAGAAGGCGTTAGTCAGGAATTGATAAACATTTGCAATGGATGTATAGAAATCCCTCAATTTGGGACCAAGCACTCATTAAATGTGGCAGTTTCTTCTGGTATTGTTTTATGGCATTTAACCAATCAAATACTAAACCAAAAAGAACAAACTAATCTTCACAAATAGCTAATTCGCCAGAGAAGGGCTCTATTATTTCAACAATCCGAGCCAAAAGTGGCTCTTCAAACATCAGCTCCATTTGCATAAGGGTTTCAATACGTTCTTGAAAAACACCATTTGGAAACAACCTCGATCGTAATTTCAACATCCTATCAATTTGGATTTGTTCATTTGATTCCAAAACCCTTTTAATGTCTGTTGACTTACTTTTATAAAATTCCTTTGTCTTTAATTTTGATTCCAAAAACTCCTTACTAATCTGCGCATCCATTGGCCTAATGACATCTACCAATAACTGCATATCATTTAAAATGGTTTCAAATTTCTCTTGAAAATTTAATGGTTGAACCTTTTCAATCAATCTTTGGGTTGCGATTTTTTCCGACTCTAGGATATCAGATAATTCTAATCCCAACTTTTCAATTTTTTCTTTTAAACCCTTACCCAAAACTAAATTCATAAAACGCAAAACAACCATAGGGTATTGAATATGGAATGCTTCAAAATTCGATTTCAGTTGTAACCAATAAGCTACTTCTCCAGGACCTCCTACATAGGCCAAATTTGGCAGAACTGTTTCTTGATAAAGAGGCCTCAGATTCACATTTGGACTAAACCGTTCTGGCTTGGTTTCAATTTCATGCTTCAATTCCTCTGGGGTAAATGTATGCTCTCCCTCAGCCAAAGTATATAAGTCACCTTGCTTTTTAATCATTCTTCTGACAGAGTTTTCATCCAAATAAAAGAAATTAATTGGTCGCGCGTTAATTTGAAGTTTATATTTTTGTTCTAATATTTTATCTGAAACTATTTGTGCATTAAAAGTGGTTTGATCCAAGATATCACTTTTCATCACGTGGGAAAATTTAGCTTTTAGCTCCTTGCTATTGGGATCTAAAATGACTAAACCAAATTCATGAAACAATAAGTGGTAAAAACGTATAGTTGCATCTGCCAAGTTAAATGATTTTTGATAAGCAAAATTTATTTTCTCTTGCCAATTCTGTGCAATTTGGTTCGAACCTAAAGCAATGCTTAATTGTTCAATTGCTAAAGCGATATCGTTTAGGGTTAATTTACCCGTAGCCTTAGATTCAGCATCTTTCTCCCAAGTTATGGTCTTGCCAAAAAGATAAGTGCTTTTTATTTCTTCAAAATCATGGTCTTCCGAAGCCAACCAGAGGATTGGAATAAACTTCTTATTAGGAAATCTATCATTTAAATCAGCCGCTAATTTTATTGCTGTGAGTATTTTATAACTCATAAATAAGGTACCCCCAAATAAACTCAATTGGTGCCCAGTTGTTATAGTAAAGCTATTTGCCTCCCCTAAACTTAGTATGTTGTTATAAGTTTTAGAAATATGCTCAGGCTCAATGCCAGCCTTTTTATATTGGGTTAATAAATGTTGAACCAAAACAGCCCTATCCTCAATTGGCATTTTTTTGGAATCAATCATTTTCTCTATTCCATCCACTTGGTGCCAAGTGCTTACAAAATCTTTTAAGAATACATCCTTATTAAGATAATCTTTTACGATTGGAGGAACCAATTGAGTTTCTGACAAAGAAAGGGATGAAACGAGTTTTAACATTTAGCTTACAACCTTTCCAAACAAATCGAAATCCTCAGCCGATTCAATTAAAACATTGGCAAAATCACCCAAACGAACATAATTAGTGCTTGCATCAACTAGCACTTCATTGTCAACTTCCGGACTATCAAATTCGGTTCGACCAATAAAATAGCCACCTTCTTTTCTATCGAATAAAACTTTTAAAACCTTGCCAACTCTAGTTTTATTTATTTCTGTACTAATAGACTGCTGTAAATCCATCACCATGGCAGCGCGTTCCTCTTTTACATCTTGCGGCACATCGTCATCTAAAGTTCCAGAATAAGTTCCTTCCTCGTGGCTATAGGTAAATATACCTAACCTATCAAACCTATTTCGTTTTACAAATTCCAATAAGTCTTTAAAATCTTGTTCGGTTTCACCAGGATGTCCTGCAATAAGCGTTGTTCGAATGGCAATTCCAGGTACTTTTTCTCTAATGGTTTGAACCAACTCCTCGGTTCTTTTGGTGGTGATACCACGACGCATGAGCTTCAGCATATTGTCGCTCACATGTTGCAAAGGGATATCTATATACTTACATATATTATCGCGTTCAGCCATTACTTCCAGCGCATCCAAAGGAAATTGAGAAGGATAAGCATAATGCAATCGAATCCATTCTACACCTTCAATATCGGAAATTCTTCTTAATAGCTCGGCCAATTTGCGTTCGCCATATAAATCTAAACCGTAAAAGGTACTGTCTTGTGCAATCAAAAGAATTTCCTTGGTACCATTTTTAACAAGACCTTTTACCTCTGTCTCAATTTGCTCAAAACTTTTTGAAACATGCTTTCCACGCATAATAGGTATTGCACAAAAAGAACAAGGCCTATCACAACCTTCCGAAATTTTTAAATAGGCATAATGAGCTGGAGTTGTGGTTACCCTCTCTCCTATTAATTCATGTTTATAATCTGCGCCAAGTGCTTGCAAAAGTTGAGGTAAATGAGTTGTACCAAAATACTGATCCACCTCTGTAATTTCCTTTTCTAAATCTGGTTTATACCTCTGAGATAAGCAACCTGTAACGTATAATTTCTCAATCTCTCCCGCCTCTTTAGCTTCGGCCCAACGTACAATGGTATTGATACTTTCTTCTTTCGCATTATCAATAAAACCGCAAGTATTGATGATAACAATGTTAGCATCATCTGTTTCAGATTCGTGCTCCACTACAAAGTTATTTGCCTTTAGCTGGCTATATAAAACCTCACTGTCTACAATATTTTTAGAACAACCAAGTGTTATAATATTGATCTTATCTTTTTTTAATGTTTTAGTTTTCAAATGAACTAGCTTTTAAATAATGAATCCACAAACTCATGCTTGTCGAATAACTGTAAGTCGTCAATACCTTCCCCTACACCAATATATTTAACTGGAATTTTAAACTGATCGGCAACACCAATTACCACGCCTCCTTTGGCGGTTCCATCTAATTTTGTTAACGCCAGGGCATTTACTTCTGTGGCAGCTGTAAAATGTTTGGCTTGTTCAAAGGCATTTTGCCCGGTACTTGCATCTAAAACCAAAAGAATTTCATGAGGGGCATCCACAATCACTTTTTGCATCACTCGCTTAATTTTGGTTAATTCGTTCATCAAACCAATTTTATTGTGGAGCCTACCTGCCGTATCAATGATTACCACATCTGCGTCCATTTCAACCGCTTTTTGAACGGTATCAAAAGCTACTGAAGCGGGGTCGGTGTTCATTCCATGCGAGATAACAGGTACATCATTTCTGCTTCCCCAAATCTTCAATTGTTCAACGGCAGCAGCTCTAAAAGTATCGCCAGCACCTAGAACAACTTTTTTACCGGCCTTTTTGTATTGGTTTGCCATCTTTCCAATGGTAGTAGTTTTACCAACGCCATTCACACCAACTACCATAACTACATATGGTTTTACACCTTTTAGGTCGGTAAAATCGGTAGGAATTTGCGACTTATTCTCATCCATTAATTGACTAACCTCTTCACGCAGTAAATTGTTTAGTTCGGAGGTTCCTACATATTTATCTGAAGCAACGCGCTTTTGAAGGCGATCAATAATTTTCAATGTGGTTTCAATCCCAACATCGCTGCCAACCAAAATTTCTTCTAATTCATCCAAAAATGAATCGTCAACAGAACTTTTACCAACAAGCGCTTTGCTTATTTTATCGAGCAAACT
>JBILJL010000219.1:0-4363 GCA_044377255.1 Bacteroidia bacterium | reverse complement strand
GTTCAGTTGATAGCTGATCATAAATGGATTGGAAGCACACTTGTTTACCGCCAAAAATCTATGGATGAACAACGAGAATTGATTAATAAATGGCATCCACTGGGGTAAGACTACTGAAAAATCAAATTGTTGTATAAAAACATAATTGAAAGCACAAAATTTGAAACCCAATTTTTATCTTTGTCAAAATAACCTTAAAAACAACCAATGACCAAAGCTATCGCATTAACAGATGAAACTGTAATCAATAAAATCTATCAAATACGAGGTAAAAAAGTGATGTTGGACAGAGATTTAGCTGAAATGTATGGAGTAGAAACAAGCCAGCTTAAACGGCAAGTAAAAAGAAATATTGATCGATTCCCTGCCGATTTTATGTTTGAAATGAATAAGGAAGAATTTCAAAATTGGAGGAGCCAATTTGGCATCTCCAAAGAAGATAAAATGGGTTTACGTTATGCGCCATTTTGCTTTACAGAACAGGGTGTTGCTATGTTGTCAAGTGTATTAAACAGTAAAACAGCCATAGATGTAAACATACAAATTATTCGCATTTTTACTCGCACACGTGAAGTCCTATTAACCCATAAAGATGTATTATTAAAACTGGAACAACTAGAAAAGGGGCTGTTAAAACAGGATGAAAAAATGAATAAGCATGAAGAAGAAATTCAAATTATATTCACGGCGCTAAAGGAACTCTTAAATCAACAAGAGCAGCCTAGAAAACGAATAGGCTATAAAAGCAACGAAGATTAATACAATCCATGAGAATTCGATTCCTGAAGGAGTTTGGATTGTTCAAAGGTCTGGGTCCACTGGCTGGAGACTGAGCGCAGAAAAGACTATGTTTGTTGAATTAAGGTAACTCCCATTGCCAAATAATTCATATCGGTATATATTATAAGACCGAATTAAAGCCTGTTTTAGAATTTTTCCATTTTTTAACAATAGATTGCCTATTTTGCTTTATCAATACGATGAGGTAATAATTCAATTGTTTTATTAATGCAAAACCTTCGAACTGGCTTATATACCATGGATTACAGCCATTTTGGTGCATTTTCAAATAAATGCACTAAGGGCAAAAAATCGCACCTTAAATCCGACACAATCACCTACCGCTTTTCTTTCGGAGGAATGGAAGTAGATAATGAAATTTCAGGCAATGGAAACAGTTATGATTATGGAGCGAGAATTTACAATCCGAGATTAGGCAGATTTTTAAGCCTAGACCCTTTAATGACTAAATATCCATATTTAAGTCCATATAATTTTGTTTCAAATAGTCCAATATCAATGGTTGACCCTGATGGACGAGACAATGTAATTTACTTGGTTGTATTACCTGATGCCAATTCGCAATTAAAACCTGCGGATGTTCAATCAATAGCAAACAAAGCAAATGAAAATTTCAAAAGCATGGGATTAAATACAAGAGTAGTTGTAGTTGATGGGAAAGGGCCTTTACCTCCTGCTTTCGATGCAAAAAATATGGATAAAACTGATGCAGTTGCAGTTATTGGAGGGTCAAGAAAATCTACGGCAGAGTTTATTAAGAAAAATGTCAGTGAAAGTAGAGGAGAGGACTTACTAAATGGGTGGGTCAAGAATCCAAATTTAAATCCTGAAAAATCAGAAGTTGACGGTAATAATATTGCAATTAGTGCGGCAGACTTACCTGGAATAGCCGATGAATTTGGACAGACTGTAACCGATGCAGCGGCATTGCTTATAAATCATGGCGTTGGACATAATGCACAAAAGTCGGGAGAACACAATGCGTCTAATGCTGATGTGATGAAGGACGGAAATAATCTTGCGGAAGCCCTAAGTAATGGAACAAGTGTAACTACAAAGGCTGGAAATACAGGATATGCAAAAGATGTGAAAGCTAAATTTGGAGATAATAAAGCAAAAGACAATTATGAAAAGAATAAAACAAAAAATGATTCTAAGATACTTAAGAAATAGAATTAACATATATTGGTTTATTCTTAGTGGTTGTTTGTATTTATCAGCTTGTAATATTGATAACAAAAGTGTTGTTGAAAGAAAAGAAAATGGAATGCAAAATGTGGTATTGGATGATAGCACAATTGCTTTGTACGTTCCTAAATCTTTATTTGATAGTTCTTTATCAGAAAATAGGAGTTTTGGTTTTTACGAACATTATTATGGTAATAAGGAGAGACATAAAGTCAATATCCAAGTTCGGTATGAGCTAGAGTTAGAAGGTGGCGCACCCAAAGGAGCTACACATGAAGTTACTACACGATTGATTGTGGCTAATAGTCATATTAGCGGTCTTAATGGGAGTAAAAAAGTTGTTTCAATTGATTCCATTATTCGTTCTGATTTGCGAATTGGTATTATAAACTACTCAACAGGAAGTGGTGATACTGCGTTCTACACAACACTTGCTTTTGTGCCAAATCATAAAAGACCATGGTATGAAATTTATATTAATTATGATAAAAGTAAGTTAGGTCAACAATTAAAAGACTCTATACCTAAAATATTGGAATCAATCTCAGTTAATCAAAAATAGTTGAAACCTAAAGATTGAATTTGGCAGTGTTCCGATTATAACTTAAAAAAAACGCCACACTAAACATGTGGCGTTTTTGTTGGTATGAATGGAACGCTAATTGATTACTTTACTTTTTCCAAAACACAAGAACGCTTGCCGACTTCTTGCTTTAAAAACACTTTTTCACCATCGTAACTGTCAATCAACATACTTAAATTAGATGTCGTTAAATTCACTTCGGAACAAACACTACAAATCTTAAAAACTCCGCCATTTTCATATTCTCCTGTTTCATCATTATAAATATTTAGCGTATAAAGACTATCGTTTGAAGCAGAAGTTATTTCTATCCAACAGCCACCATCTTGACCTCCATGCCATGTCGCATTAGAAGGAATATTTCCCTTTCTTTGGGGGGGCATAGGCTTATTGTTAATACAGCTAACTATATTCAATACAAATAACATAAGCACAGCTATTATTTTATTTCTTCTATTCATCTGGGCAATCTTTAGCATCTGTTTCATCTCCTTTGCCTATTGTAGTACTCTTAGCTTTGGGGTCATACGTAACTTTTGCATTGCCTTCTTCTTGATATTCTTCAACAATATTGGAAGGAGCACAATTGGTTAAGCTAGGTTGGTCAACGCAAGGGTCTTGATTTATCACGTCAGCAGCAAATGTTCCGCAATTATTACTCAATAAGCTATAAGATTTACGGTCGGAGTCACTATTTTCATCTTTCTTTTCCTTCGCATAATCATTCATTTCTTTAAACTTATCACTTATTACATATGCACCATCTATTTGCCCACCTTGCCCAGATTTTTTTGATATTTCTCCTAAAACCTTGTTAAGACTCGCTACCGTTGGTTTTCCATCTTTCCCAATAACTACATTGGGTACGGTTACCGTTCTAACAAGCCCTTTACCGTTCTCGTCATACCTTCCATACTCGTAATACTTTGTTATACCCGTGGCATTGTCTATTAACAACACACCCGCATGACCTAAGCCTCCAATTTTTCCAACAGGTGTAGAAATTTTATAGTCTGGAAATACAATTAAAATTGCATCTCGACCATCTGCATCTTTAAAGGCAAGTGGGGAGTTCAAACAAAAATCATAAGGGCTTTCATTTGGGTACTTCTTCATTAATGGGTCTAAACTTAACCACCTACCTAACCTACTATCATACATCCTTGCTCCGAAGTCATAGCTATTGCCACTGCCCTTTACCTCATCATCCCTTTCCATGCCATTAAATGCGAAGCGATAACTTTGCCCACAACCAAGCAAACCCACTAAAGGCTTGCTATAAAGATAGTTTTTAGAGATGTAAAAATGAAGTTGAGTTAAATACATTTTGTAATTCAAATAACATAGTTTTTGGTATAAAGTGGCTTGATTTTTAATTTTGCATTTTTCATTTGATGGGAATAGATAAACCACTACATGTGTTTTCAAAACTAATCATCTTTAACAACAAGCATGTTCAAAAGACTTCATTTGCACTTTAAAGCTTTAACCATCTAATTATGGACATGAACAATTCCGACTCAACTTATTAAATTATCAATCAGTCAAAAAATCAATATCTGGATTTATCCTTCTGATTTCAAGAAATGTGTCAATTTGCATTGATTCAAAGGGTTCGCCTAGACTACAACCTAGAATCTCTTTGCAACATTCCTTTGATACTGTTTGACGAAATTTGTTCAAGAACTCCATTTCACTATCATTTGCAAAATCAATGTTACTTGATTTATTTAGGGTAACCAGTAAGAAGATTTCATTAGAAAGATAAGGATGAACAAACATTTCAGTTTC
>JBILJL010000218.1:0-4372 GCA_044377255.1 Bacteroidia bacterium | reverse complement strand
GCAATTAGCGGTGGTGTTGAGTATTTGGTTGCACTTGGCACTACAGGTGAAAGTGTTACGCTTACCCACGACGAAAAGAAGCAAGTTTATGCCTTTATTGCTGAGCGAGCCAATGGAAAAGTACCATGTGTTGCTGGAATTGGCGGCAATAATACTGCCGAGGTTATAGCCAACATCAAAGCATTTGACTTCAATGGTTTTGATGCCATTTTATCTGTTAGTCCGTATTACAATAAACCTACCCAAGAAGGCATATTCCAGCATTTTATGGCTGTGCAAGAAAACTGTCCTGTTCCAATTATTTTGTACAATGTACCAGGCAGAACTGGTTCAAACATGAGCGCTGCAACCACTTTAAGGTTGGCCAATGCCAGTGAAAAATTTGCCGCTATAAAAGAGGCCAGTGGCAATCCTGAGCAATTCATGGATTTATTGAATGAGAAGCCGGCAGATTTTGATATTATTTCGGGCGATGATAACCTAACCCTCCCCTTTTTAGCTATGGGTATGACGGGGGTAATATCTGTTATTGGTCAGGCCTATCCGCAAAAGTTTACCAGCATGGTAAGGTTAGGATTGGATGGCAAGTTTGAAGAAGCTCGTCAGATCCATTATAACCTCTACAACTTAATGAAAGGCATTTTCATTGAAGGCAATCCCGGCGGCGTTAAGTATGTAATGAGCAAAATGGGCCTTTGCGAAAATATCGTTCGTTTGCCGCTTGCACCAATTAGCAAAGATTCTGAGGCGAAATTGGATGAGTGGATAAGTGCGGCAGGAAACTAGCTTCTGGCTGCTGGCAGCGGTCACTGAGCTTGTCGAAGTGCGGTCACTGAGCTTGTCGAAGTGTGGTCACTGAGCTTGTCGAAGTGTTATGCGGGGCTAGGTGAAATTTTGTTTAATAGGTTATCTGGCAATCTCATTGGAGCAGGCTTCGACAAGCTCAGCCAACGCCATTCGACAGGCTCAGGGTGACGTTGAGAAGACAAGCTCAGACTCTGGGCAAATCAACTAAGATAAAAAAACGAAAATTCAGCATTCAGAATTTCTTCAATTTTTGATGATTTTTAGAATACAACTATTGTTGCTTCCAGATTCTACTATTTTTAGCAAATACACGCCTTGTTGGTATGCGCTGAGGTCGATGGAAATTGTTTGGGAGCCTGAGGTGATTTTGGTTTCGGAGAATAACAGTTTACCTGTTATGTTATAAACCTCAAAGGTATTTTGGGAATTGGGTTGTGTGCTAATATTTACCCAAAAGTTTGTATTGAATGGGTTGGGATAAACACTACCAATATACCATGGATTGCTATTTTGAAGGCTAATGGTTTTTGAATAAGAAAAATTGCCATCAATATCTTCCTGTTTGATCCGATAATAAATGGTTTCGGGCAATCCAGAATTAAGTTTATGGGCAAATTGGTATTGGTTCAAACCTAATTTATTGGGATTGGTAATGGCTATTTTACCTGCTACTAAAAATGTATTGCCGTCTAAACTGTATTCAATTATGAATGCTTTGTTATTGAGTTCTGATGTGGTGCTCCAACTTATTTTGGCTTCATTCCAATTGGTTTGAACGGCACTAATTGATAACCATTTTACAGGCAAAGCAAGACTATAAATGGGTGCTCCGCTAATGAGCAATGAAAAAGGTTGTGCTTGTTGGTTTTGCAATTGCCCTTTGTGATTCACTTTTATTTTATACCTACCAGTTGGCAACGCCGTGGTATAAATTTGCTCCACATTATCGCGTTTGTTATCGCCTGTGGTGGCTGCCAGTGATGGGCTTGCAGGATTTAAGATAAATGGAAATGCGAGTGTATTTCCTGCCATATTTGTTAAGCGAATATCCAAATCGTTCACCAATTTTGGTGTGGTATCATTGTATGCAGGTGCACCTGTAATTCCTTTTGGATCTGTCCAACATAGGGTTACGCGTAAACTATCTCCACTTGTAACATATACTTCTTTTAAAAACGAATCATTGTTATTGAGCGAGGCTTCAAATATTGAATTCTTGATAGAATCTTTTAAGCATAGTGCTGCCTTGGCCATATTTGGTAGGCCCCAACCACATTCGTAATCTGGACCAGGATTAACTTTGCACCTATCTGCCGTATGAATGGCCAAGCCTTTTAAGCTGGCATTGCGCATGTAAGTTCCTTTGAGTTGGTGGTGGTATTGTTGCAATAACAATAATGAACCACAAACATTTGGTGCCGCCATAGAAGTACCTCCCAAGCCAGCATAAGCAGAATCATTGGCCGAACCAACACTCATGATTACACCACTTGCGCCAACCAAATCGGGTTTAATTCTGCCATCATCTGTGGGGCCCCAAGAGCTGTATGAAAGCATATTGATAGAACTTGGTCCAGCATAGCCGTTTGGAATTACCTGAACGGCGCCAATGGTTAATATATTTTTTGCATTGCCAAAAGTGGAGATACAATCATAAGGCCCAACTGTATCGCGGGTTGCGGTGCTGAGCGCCCATGCAGTGTCTTTCCAATAATAATGTAAAGTACCAGGAGCCACACCACTTCCTCTATCATTGCCACCAGCTTTTACCATTAAGTAATAAGGATTTTGAACCATAACACTGTCCCAAATTCTGCTGCGGTTATCGTAGTAACCAAACTTCCAATCTTTGAGTCGGTTCAAGGTTGAATCACCATACCAATATAAATTACCGCCTATATAAGTCCATGCGGTGGTACTGGCATAGGAGTGGTTTGATAAAAACAGATTCGGAGCAGCTCCAATAATTTCGGCATTGTCGTTGGTGAAGTTCCAATTGCGCAATTGAGATTGATAGCTCATCCCGCGAATATTTGGGTTCAAACCGCTAGCAACCATATTGCCAATAACAGCTGTAGCATGACTACTGATGGCACTTGGGGTATCAACCACCACTACCCTACCCACTAATTCTATGTGAGAAGTTCTGGCTGAACCGCCATCCCAAACTGCTAATTTATTAAGGCCAATACCACTTAAATTTAATCCGAGTGAGCCTCCAAGCCAGAGTTTATTTGTGGCTATGGTTTTGGCCGCATCTAAGTTATTGCAGGTGCATAAAAATTGTGGCTGACCACGAAATCCAAAACCATCGAAGGTGCAATTTGCGCCGCTCTCTGAGGAAAAAGTTAATGGAATATTACTTTTTGAGGCGGAATATTGTTGGTATTCGCGCCAAAATTGCTTGCTTGAAATTGGATCAGGCTCATAAAAAAAAGAAGCCTTTTGTGCAGAAAGAGATGCTGCACAAAAGGCTAAAAATACAAATGCCAAATAATTGGCTTTCATTATTTTGGTGTTACCAAAGATTTAATTTTTTCTTCCAAAGAAAACTCATCACCTTCAACATATCCGCTGTGTTGGTATACTACTTTTCCATTTTGATCCAACAAAAAAGTGTGTGGAATTTGCACAATATTCAAGGCACGCTGTAAGTCTTGGTTCACATCCATGATTACTTCAAATTCCCAACCTTGGCCATCAACATAAGGCTTCACTTTCTGAATATTTCTTGCATTATCAGTACATACAGCAACAAGTTGGATATCATATTTATTCTTCCAATCGTCGTAAAGATCGCTGATATTGTTTAATTCTTTTTTGCAAGGAGAACACCAGGTAGCCCAAAAACTAACGATGGTAATTTTGCCACTTTTAGAATAATCCGACATGTTTTTTGATTTGCCATTCATGTCTTTTAACACCATATTTGGCATGGTTTGGTCGTCTTTCTGCGCCATTGCAGCGAAACTTAAAAAGGAAACGAAGGCTAAAATGAGTGATTTTTTCATGGTACTAATATAATATATTTTGGCTTGCAAAATACTTGCCACAATTATTTTTTATCAGATTCTTCGGGATTATACTTTTTCATACCAATTAAAAAATTGCCCTCATCTAATTTAAATTCATTTTCATCGCTGTAGGGTAAATCATAAATTTTCCATTTGCGTTCAAAGCTTAAATAATCAAATCCACCTTTTGTTAGGGTTACTTTTGCCGGCAATTCTAGTGAGTTCACATCTGTTTTTAGGTGATAATGAAGCTCATTTAACCCGTTTTTTTGAACAATATAATACTCTATTACCGGTATTGCTGCATGGTATAAGTATTGGTCGAAGAAAGGTCTAAAATTATAGCCTGTTCTTCTAATGAAGTAATTTTCAATTTGCTTGCTATTAACAATTTTATGGTAAAACTCCTTATTCAAATCTTTAAGTGTATTGAACCAGAGGGTATCATTGTCTAGGATACTTCGCATGGTGTGTAAAATCCAGGTACCTTTATAATAATTATCATTATCGGGTCTATTAAAGTTAACTCCTCTTTGCCCAATAATTGGTTT
>JBILJL010000217.1:0-4385 GCA_044377255.1 Bacteroidia bacterium | reverse complement strand
CTAAACCAGAAACGTGCATGAGCAAGCTTTTACTTGCGGTATTTAAGTTTACACCTATGCGGTTTACACAACTTAATACCACGCTATCTAAGCTTTGTTTTAACTCGTTCTGATCTACGTCGTGCTGGTATTGCCCAACACCAATTGATTTTGGGTCAATTTTAACGAGCTCTGCTAGTGGGTCGGCAAGCCTTCTGCCAATTGAAATTGCGCCTCTCACAGTAAGGTCTTTGTCTGGAAATTCTTCTCTGGCAATTTCAGAAGCAGAATAAATGGAGGCACCATTTTCATTCACCATAAATACTTCTGGCATTGGTTCAAACCGAATACTTTTTATAAAATCTTCTGTTTCTCTACCAGCAGTTCCGTTGCCAATGGCTATTGTTTCAATTTGAAATTTGGCCACCCATTTTTCCACGGCAATTGCCGCTTTGGCAAATTCTTTTTGTGGCTCATGCGGATAAATAATTCCTTCCTCCAACAAGTTGCCAGCCTCACTCAAGCATACTACTTTGCAGCCAGATTTAAAGCCGGGGTCAATGGCCAAAATTCGTTTTGAACCAAGAGGTGCTGAGAGCAATAACTGGCGCAAATTTTCTGCAAAAACTGCAATGGCTTCTTTGTCGGCTTTTTTCTTACTTATGTTTCTGTATTCTGTTTCAATGGAGGGGCCTAATAAGCGCTTATAGGCATCTTTACAGGCCAAGGCAATTTCATTTCCAGAGTGTGTTTTTCTATGAATAAATAATTGTTCTAATTTTTGAATAGCTATTGCTTCATCTGGTTCAATACTTATTTTTAATAGTCCTTCTTCTTCGCCCCTATACATGGCAAGTATGCGGTGCGAAGGACAACGATTGAGGGATTCTTGGTAGTTATAATAATCTTGGTATTTGAATGCTTCTGTTTCTTTTCCTTTGGCAATCTTTGAATGAATAAGGGCATATTTATCAAATTGTAACCTAATGGCATTGCGCGCTTTTAGGTCTTCATTGATCCATTCTGCAATAATATCTCTTGCACCTTGCAAGGCTTCGTTTTCGGTTTTAATAGTATTATTTAGGTAGCGCTTGGCCTCTACATTTACTTCTTGGTAGCTTTCTTTCATTAGCCAATGGGCAAGCGGTTCTAGTCCATTTTCTTTGGCAATGCTGGCTTTTGTTTTTCTTTTTACTTTAAAAGGCAGGTATATGTCTTCTAGTTCATTTGGATCAACGCACTTATTGATACTTAACTCTATATTAGGTGTTAATTTACCTTGCGATGTAATGGTTTCTAGGATATATGTTTTTCTTTTTTCAAAAGCTGCGAATTGAATAGCAGCAAGTCTTATAGCTTCAATAGCTACTTCATCCAAGCCCATAGTAGCTTCTTTTCTGTATCTGGCAATAAACGGAACGGTGGCACCTTCATCTAGCAAGTTTAAGGTATTGCTAATTTGTTTGGTGGATATGGTAAGTTGCTTGGAAAGCAGGTTAAGAAGTGTTGGGTGTGGTTGCATACTCTTGCAATGATACTATATAAGAAGCTTAAGCAAAGTGTGAAATTGGGTTAGTTAATGGAATATTTATATAATCAGTGAATTATGTAACATTTTAATTTAATTTGGAAAGCAGTTGTACTCATTTATGAATACATTTGCGTATTATCTTGCGCGCAAAAATCAGCAGCGGCAGCATACTGTAATTTATCCTTTCCAATCTTTTGTTGGAAGCACTCATTATTTTTATGGCATGCTATTTTTAATCGATAACTTAAATCATTATTGAAAATATTTATCAAATACATGCTCAGTATTCGCTGCAAAATGGCAGTGAAGGAAGAACTTAAAAAGTTGGGTTTGCATTTTATTGTCAAACCACAAAGAATTGCCAGCAGGTATAATTAATCAAGCAAAAACTGTTTTTGAAAAATCGACTGATCAATTAATTAATTTACATTCCTCTAGGGGTATGGCTTTTAGCATAAAGGGCTTACATTTTGCAAATCATTATCTAAAATCAGCTGCAGTTTCGGTTCAAATAGAATTATTAGCAGACAGGTTGGTTCAAATGTATTTACATGAATCTGAACCCACATGGCTCTGGTTTGAAAATTATATTACCTATGCCAATAGCATACTTCCAGAAGCCTTGCTGTGCGCTTACCAAGAAACCAATAAAAAAATATATGGTCATATTGCAAAAGAGTCATTTGACTTTCTGCTGACCCTAACCATAAAAAACGGCCAGATTAAAGTTGTCTCCAATAAATATTGGTTGCAAAAAGGAGAAGAAAACAAATACCATGGAGAACAACCTATTGATGTTGCTTATACCATACTTTCATTAAAGCGATTTTTTGATGTGTTTAATGATGAGTCTTATTCAGATAATATTCGACTATCTTTTAATTGGTTTTTAGGTTCAAACCACCTTCGACAAATTATTTACAATCCATGTACTGGTGGTTGCTATGATGGATTAGAGGAATCCCAAGTTAATCTCAACCAAGGTGCAGAATCTACTTTAAGTTATTTAATGGCGCGGTTAGCAGTTGAACAACATTTTAATGTAAACAGGCCTTATTAACTGTTAAAGGATTTTTATCTTCCTGTTTTTTAAGTGTAAATGTTGTAAGTATTTAGCCATTAAGTATAACATATCCATTCACTTTCAATATTAGGTTTGTCCTAGAATTAAATAACTCAATTAAACTTAATTAAAATGAAAACAAAAAGTGATTCTCTGTTCAAAAGACCTGCAAAATGGAATTTGAATTTTTTATTAATAACGTGCTTAATTTTGCTTGGCAACTTAAATTTTGCCAAAGCTCAAACTGTAGAACGTAAATGGAACTTAGGCGCAATGGGAGGTATTAGTGTATACGCTGGTGATTTAGGTAACAGTACCACCAATTTTACCTCCGATGTGTTTAACCAAAATTTAAATCTTGGTTTAAGTCTCAATCGCTATTTAAACAAGTCTTTCGATATCAGTTTAATGGCTACAATTGGATCTTGGGGTTATTATTTAGATGGAAATACTATATTTAAAGGAACAATGGCTCATGGTAATTTGAATTTAAAATACAAATTCAATAATGGGTATTTTCTTTCTGAGGATAGTAAACTAGCTCCGTACATTTTTGCAGGTGCTGGTATTTCCAATTACACAGGAGATAGAATTACTAATGGACTTGATTATCCTATAGTAGGTGGAATTGGCTTGCGCTATCGCATGTCAAACACCTTGAGTCTTTTCTACCAAGCTACTTATGGATATATGGGCACAGCTTACAACAATCCTCAAACCGTGCCAGTTGTAACCCCTACTGGTACCGATCAATTTATGCTCCACATGATTGGCTTGGGATTTAACTTAGGTAAGGGGCAAGATGCAGATAAAGATGGTGTATCTGATATGAAAGATAAATGTCCTAATACACCTGCTGGTGTTAAGGTAGATGACGCAGGCTGCCCTTTGGATAAGGATGTGGATGGCACTCCTGATTATCTTGATAAATGTCCGGATATTTTAGGTAGCCAAAATACTGCTGGATGCCCAGATAAAGATAAGGATGGCGTGTCAGACAAAGACGACCTTTGTCCTAATGAAGCTGGGTTGTTAGCGCTTAATGGTTGCCCTGACTCTGACGGTGATGGATTAATTGATAGCAAAGATAAATGTCCAAACGTTAAAGGAATACTTGCATTTGATGGTTGCCCAGATACTGATGGTGATGGAGTGAAAGATGAATTGGATTTATGCCCAGATGTTAAAGGTATTATCGCATTTAACGGATGCCCAGATACCGATAATGATGGTATTCAAGATTCAAAAGACATGTGCCCAAATGTAGCTGGTCCGCTTGCAACTGCTGGTTGCCTAGATACGGATAATGATGGTGTACATGATGGAATTGACAAATGCATTACCATTCCTGGAACTATGGCAAATTTAGGTTGCCCAGAAATTAAAAAGGAAACCAAACAACTTTTCCAAAAAGCACTTCAAGGCATTCAGTTTGAAACTGGCAAAGCCAAAATTAAGCCGATTTCTTATCCGATTTTAAATGCAATTGCAAAAGTTATGAGCGATAATCCAAGTTATAAATTGTTAATTGGTGGTCATACAGATAATGTTGGCGCCGATGATATGAATATGACGCTTTCGCAGGATCGTGCTACGGCTGTTTCCAATTATTTAATTGAAAAAGGGGTTAGCCCAATGAGATTAAGCGCAACAGGTTACGGCGAAACAAAACCAGTTGATACAAATGATTCTGTTAAAGGTCGTACACGTAATCGCAGAGTTGAGTTCAATGTAGAGTTTCTTCAGTAAATAGTTTCTTGGTTTTACGTTTTACATGATGCTCCGAATTTTATTCGGGGCATTTTTGTTTTA
>JBILJL010000216.1:0-4390 GCA_044377255.1 Bacteroidia bacterium | reverse complement strand
CTATGGAACGGTTAGGGTTGATATTGATATTTTTAAGGAGTTTAAATTTAACTATGTAATTTTAGATGAAAGTCAGGCCATAAAAAATGCCCAATCTCAAGTTTCAAAAGCGGTTAAATTATTATATTCGAGTAGGAAATTGGTGCTAACTGGAACCCCAATTGAGAATAGTGTGCAAGAGCTGTGGAGTCAACTTTCTTTTGTAAATCCCGGATTGTTAGGAAGTTTACAAACTTTTACAGAACGCTTTGTACAGCCAATTGAAAGGCAAAAGGATTTAATGAAAGTTAGGCAACTTAAAGCCATTATTAGCCCATTTATTTTAAGAAGAACCAAGGATCAAGTGGCCACAGATTTGCCTGCTAAAATGGAGCAGGTGGTTTATTGTGAAATGAGTGAAGCGCAAAGTGAAGCTTACGAAAAAGTAAAGTCGTATTACCGCAATGAAATCATTAAAGTAATTCGTGATATGGGGGTGAATAGGTCGCAATTTACCTTATTGCAAGGTTTAACTAAATTGAGACAAATAGCAAATCATCCATTGCTCGTAAACCCCGAATATGAAGGTGAAAGCGGCAAGTTTAAAGAGGTTACTTATATGGCACAAACGGCAATGGCAGAAGGACATAAGGTACTCATGTTTTCGCAGTTTGTTAGTCAATTAACTATTTATCGGAAGTGGTTCGAATCGCAACAAATACCTTATTGTTATTTAGATGGATCAATGACCAATGATGCCAGGCAACAGATGGTTAATAAATTTCAGGAGGGTAAAACGCCATTTTTTCTTATTTCACTGAAAGCAGGTGGGTTCGGTTTGAACCTAACCACTGCAGATTATGTATTTTTACTCGATCCATGGTGGAATCCTGCAGTTGAGCGTCAGGCAATAGATAGGGCTCATAGGATAGGCCAAACGCAGAATGTTTTTATCTATAAATTCATCACCAGAGACAGTGTAGAAGAAAAGATATTAGCACTTCAGGAAAAAAAGAAATTACTTGCAGATAATATTATAGAAACGGATGAATCTATTTTGAAGCATATTGATGTTGAAGAAATTATGGATTTGTTAAATTAAGTGTAAAAGAAATGAACAAAAGAGAAAATTTATTAAAGCTCAGAGACCAAGCTCAATTGGGCGGAGGAATAGAAAGAATAGCCTCACAACACAAGAAAGGTAAATTAACTGCTCGGGAGAGAATTCATTTTTTAATGGATGAAGGCAGCTTTGAAGAAATAGGTGCCTTTGTTCAACACCGTAGCTCCGACTTTGGTATGGAAAACCAAAAGTTTTTGGGTGATGGTGTAGTTACTGGTTACGGAACCATTAATGGACGGTTAACCTATGTTTTCTCTCAAGATTTTACAATTTTTGGAGGCTCTTTATCTGAAACCCATGCCGAAAAAATTTGTAAGTTAATGGATTTAGCCATGAAGAATGGAGCACCAATAATTGGCTTAAACGACAGTGGTGGCGCTCGCATTCAAGAAGGAGTTGTAAGTTTGGGCGGTTATGCAGATATTTTTTATCGCAATACATTGGCATCAGGCGTAATACCTCAGCTCTCAGCAATTATGGGTCCTTGCGCTGGCGGTGCTGTATACAGTCCGGCTATAACAGATTATATCTTTATGGTTGAAAACTCCAGCTACATGTTTGTTACCGGTCCAAATGTTGTAAAGACTGTTACACATGAGGAAGTAAGTAGTGAAGATTTGGGTGGCGCATCTGTTCATTCAACCAAAAGTGGAGTAGCTCATTTTACAGGTGCAAATGAAATTGAAACCATACAGCAGCTCAAAAAAATGTTGGGTTATGTGCCTCAAAATTGCGAGGAAAAGGTTCCAATGATTCCATTTGAGGTTGGAGATGAAATGCGACCGAAATTAATTGATATTATTCCCGAGAGTGCAAATCAGCCCTATGATATCAGGGAAGTTATTGATGAGGTGGCAGACGAAAATACTTTTTTTGAGGTTCATAAAAATTATGCAGAAAACATAGTTGTAGGCTTTGCCAGGTTAGCAGGAAAAAGTATTGGAATTGTAGCTAATCAGCCGGCATTTTTAGCTGGCGTTTTAGACATACATTCCTCACAAAAGGCCGCAAGGTTTGTGCGTTTTTGTGATTGTTTTAATATACCATTGTTGGTGTTTGAAGATGTGCCAGGCTTTTTGCCAGGAACAGACCAGGAATGGAATGCCATTATTACCAATGGGGCAAAATTGCTATATGCATTTTGTGAGGCCACAGTACCCAGAATTACTGTTATTACCAGGAAAGCATACGGTGGAGCTTATGATGTAATGAATAGTAAACATATAGGAGCTGATATGAATTTTGCTTGGCCTACCGCTGAAATTGCAGTTATGGGGGCAAAGGGTGCCGCTGAAATTATTTTTAAAAGACAAATTGATGCTTCAGAAAATAAGGATGTGGCATTGAAGGCTAAAGAACAAGAATATGCTGATTTATTTGCCAATCCATATAGGGCAGCAGAAAGAGGTTTTATAGATGATGTAATTTTACCAGAAGAAACTAGGATGAAATTAATAAAAGCATTTGCTATGTTGGAAAACAAGGTGGCAGTGTTGCCTAAGAAGAAACATGGTAATATTCCATTATAATGTTTTTTATTTTTTTTCGTTGCTACAGTTGGTAAAATTAATTTTAATATGAATAAGGCTTCAATTGTTTTTTTTGGTATTTTGGTGTTGCTTTTGTTGAGTTCATTCAAAGGATTTGCTCAAAGTAACTTGGTTTGTGCCACCAAAATAACCGCTGTGAATGTGTTTTTAAACCAGGCACAAGTAACCAGAAATGGCAAAATTGTTTTGGATGCTGGCATACATCAATTGGTATTTGAGAAAATTTCTCCTTTATTGGTTCAAGGCTCTATAGAAGTTAAAGCCCCAGCTGGAATAGAAATATTAGCGGTAAGCACCCAAAATGATTTCTTGGCTAATAACGAAAAACCTACATTGATTAAAGTATTGGAAGATTCATTATTGGTGGTAAATGAATTATTATTAGAAATAAAATCGGATAAAGATGCATTGGCTTGGCAAAAGGAATTATTGATTGCAAACAAAAGTATTGGCGGAGCTAATCTGGGTGTAAAGGCTGAAGAGTTGGAAGATATTTTGGATATTTACCAAAAGAAACTGCACGATTTTAAGTTGGCTAATACGCAATTAAATAGACAAGAAAGAAAGTTAATTGAAGAAAAATCAAAAATTGAGCAACAGTTAAAAGAATACCATGAAGGTACTTTGGCCTTGAGTAATCAAGTAATTGTTCAAGTTAAAGTAAATAGTGCAAATCCTGAAGCACAGTTTGAAATAAGGTATTTGGTAGGAGGTGTAAGTTGGCAACCATTTTATGATATTAGGGTTGTAGATACAAAATCGCCTGTTCAGTTTTTATTAAAGGCCAGTATCCAACAACAAACTGGCGAGAACTGGAACAATATTAAATTAAAACTTGCTACGATTGATCCTCTAGCAGGAGGAACCACACCCGTATTGATTCCATCCATGTTGTATTTTGTTCAAGCCGAAACCTTTAAATCGAACCAAAGGAAACTTGAGAATTATGCTGCCCCCGCAGCAATGGCTGAGGAGGATGGCAGCTCCTTTAAAAATAATGCAATTGCGCAACAAAACTTTTTGAACCTAGAGTTTGATGTTTTAGGAACAAACTCTATTCCTTCCGACAATAAAAGTCATTTCGTAGAATTAAACAGATTTACGTTGGAAGCGTTTTATGGTTTGGCTTGTGTGCCAAAATTAAATACAGAGGTTTTTGTAACTGCAAATGTACAATCCAATGAATTAATTAGTCAATTGAATGGCGAAGCAAATATTTACCTCAACGGTACTTTTACAGGAAAAACATATTTGTCTCAGCAGGCCAGCGACTCATTATTGGTTACATTGGGCAAAGACAACAGAGTATTAGTAAAGCGAGAGAAGGTGAAAGAAATGTGCAGTAAATCATTATTTGGTTCAAACAAAAAGGACGCAAGTACCCTAGAAATTACACTTACAAATACTAGCTCTGAAGCATTAGAATTAAATGTGAAAGACCAAATCCCACTTTCAAGTAACCAAGAAATTTTAGTTAAATTGGTGGATGCAGGGGGCGCCGTTTATACTGCTGAATCTGGAATGTTGAACTGGTCAGTTTCAATTCCTGCGAAGCAAAGTAAGAAGCTCAGATTTGCTTTTGAAATAAGTTATCCGTCAGGAAAGGTAATTACAGGTTATTAATGTGGCGTAGTATTTGTAATTCAACAGATTTTTTTTTAATTTGAACAACTAAAAACCAACAATAAAACATGAAACGTATTATTATAATAATTGCCTTATTCGCAGCATTTGGATT
>JBILJL010000215.1:0-4396 GCA_044377255.1 Bacteroidia bacterium | reverse complement strand
CCCACGATGAGGTAATGCCTAAAATTGGTATGGTGCTGGCTTTACGCAAACAAATTAATTTGAAAATAGATAGTTGCCAAACCAAAGATTGCCAAGAAATACTTCAAGGAGTTTCTTTTCAATTAACCAAAGCAGATGCCGATATGATGAAGTGGATGCATCAATACCAAAAGCCATTGGTTCATGATACCGCGATTGTTTATTTAAAAAATCAACAAGTTGTAATTGAACAAGTAAAGGTGCAAATATTAAGTAGTATCATTGCTGCAGATTCTATTTTAAATCACTAAGCATGAAACTTGTTTCGTTTGTTATTGGATTTTTGATTCTTTTTAGTGCTTGTCATGAAGCACATCAATTGCCCATTCTTGGCAACCGCACACCCATTGAAAAAATGGTAGATGGCAAAATGGTGGTTGATACTGAATATGCCACTGTTCCAGATTTTTTCTTTTTGAACCAAGATAGCATGGCTGTGACCCAAGAAACAGTGAAGGGCAAAATTTATATTGCAGATTTCTTTTTTGTAAGCTGCCCAACCATTTGCCCAATTATGAAAAAGCAAATGATACGGGTTTTTGAAAAATACAAAGGAGATTCGAATATATTGCTGCTTTCGCATACCATAGATCCAGAGCATGATACCATTGCTTTACTAAAAGACTATAGCACGCGCCTTGGTTCAGACGGAAAACAATGGATGTTTTTAACTGGTAACAGAGAGGCAATATATGATATGGCCGAAAAAGGTTATTACGCCACAGCCATGCCAGATAGCACTGAGCCGGGCGGATATGTGCACAGTGGTGGTTTTATTTTGGTGGATGGCCTTCGCAGAGTTAGAGGGATTTATAATGGCACAGATGAAGCGGATGTAACTCATTTGATGGACGATATTGATATGTTAAAAAAGGAAAAATGAGATTGCTTTTCCAATATGTGTTAATGCTTTTTGTGTTTTCATGTTCCGATTCGGAATTGGTGAGTATGAAGCAAATTAGCAATGGTGCCCAATTGTATAAAAGCCATTGCGCCAATTGCCACCAAGACAATGGGAGTGGACTTGCAAAATTGATTCCTCCTTTGCAACATGCAGATTACCTCACAAAAAATGCGCAGCTATTACCTTGTTTAATAAAAAATGGCTACAAAGGAATTATGAAAGTGAATGGCATTGAATACAATATGGAAATGCCTGCTGCCAGAGGATTAACTGATGAAGAAATTGCAGATATATGCCTTTATGTGCTGCAAAAGTTCCCTGAAAAACCCATTCAATTAGCCGATTCTGTTATTTACAATCAGCTGCAAAATTGCGAATAGGCTAGCAAATTCAAACAAAAGCGCTTTTGGTTCGAACCAATTCTTTTACCTTTTGCGAATTCATATTTATATCCTAAGTTTGCCGACCCTAATTTTACTATTATGATAATTGGTGTTCCAAAAGAAATTAAAAACAATGAAAACCGTGTAGGATTAACTCCTGCAGGTGTTTCGGCCTTCGTTAAAGCAGGTCACCCAGTATTTGTTCAATCTACTGCTGGTATTGGCAGTGGTTTTAGCGACCAAGAATATGCAGGTGCTGGTGCTACCGTTCTTGCTACAATAGAAGAAACATACGCAAAAGCAGAAATGATTATTAAGGTAAAGGAGCCAATTGCTTCTGAATATCCTTTGATCAAAGAAAACCAATTGTTGTTTACCTATTTTCACTTTGCAAGTTATGAGCCATTAACCAATGCCATGATTGAGCGCAAAGCAATTTGTTTGGCTTACGAAACCGTTGAGAAAAAAGACCGCTCTTTGCCTCTATTGGTTCCTATGAGCGAAGTTGCTGGTAGAATGAGCATACAAGAGGGTGCAAAATATCTTGAAAAACCAATGGGTGGAAGAGGTATTTTGTTAGGTGGCGTACCAGGTGTTAAACCAGCGCAAGTATTGGTATTAGGAGGTGGTATTGTTGGTACACAAGCAGCTAAAATGGCGGCTGGTATGGCTGCAGACGTTACCATTATGGATATTTCTATACCGCGTTTGCGCGAGTTAGATGATATTTTACCTGCCAATGTTAAAACTGTTTTCTCTAACGAATACAATATCCGCGAGGCCATAAAAACTGCCGATTTAATTGTTGGTGCAGTGTTAATTCCAGGCGCAAAAGCCCCTCATTTAATTACCCGCGATATGTTAAAAGAAATGCGTCCGGGTACTGTTTTGGTTGACGTAGCAGTTGACCAAGGTGGATGTATTGAAACTTGTAAGCCTACAACGCATGAGAATCCAACTTATGAAATTGATGGCATTATCCATTATTGCGTTGCCAATATGCCTGGTGCGGTGCCTTATACTTCAACTTTGGCCTTAACCAATGCAACTTTGCCTTACGCTTTGCAATTAGCAAACAAAGGTTGGAAAAAAGCTTGTTCAGACAATGAAGAGTTGCGTTTAGGATTAAACGTGGTTGCAGGTAAAGTGGTTTACAAAGGTGTTGCAGATGCCTTTAACCTAGCTTATGTAGACGTGAACGAAGTACTTTAGTATTTCTTTTTACTTATAAATAAAAGAGGCATTCATCATTTTGAGTGCCTCTTTTTTTGCTTAAAATTGACCTTACATTATTTATTTGCATATAGTGTAAAGGTGACCAAAGTCATTATTTGCTCTCTTTATAAGCAATACATTTGCAGGATTAACAAGCAGGTTTTCAAATGACAAATAATAATTCCTTACATAATTTTCATATCCCAGTGATGGGTGTTGCCTTCACCATTGATTCTCCCATAAAAGTTGCACATTTTGGTATTTCTTCTGTAATTTCTATGGTTGATGATGAACTCATAGAGCAGTTGCGAGCCTATTACAGCAAGCAATTTAATTTGGCTTACGAAGATATTTCGGCCAAAGTGGATGATTTTAGGGCTAAGCGCATTACTGCCTACCTCAATATGGTTCAAGATATTGTGAAGTTAAAATTCGAAAACCTTAAAAATACAGCTTGGGAAAAAGGAAATGAAATTGAAAAGTATTTCCAAATGTTACCAGATTACAACCAACTGAAAAAGGATTTTATTGCCAAAGTGAATGTGGCAGGCATGACTGCAGATTTGCGCGAATGGGTTGGTAAAAACCTTAAAATGGGAAGCATTGATATCAATATCATGACCAAATTAGACAGGGAGAATTTTAAGGATAAAGTAAAATTACCCAATGAATTTAATGATGCACATGCCGCTTTACGTGGATTTGCCAATAGTGAATTAAGTTCTTCGGTGGTTTTATCTGCCGGTTTGAACCCAAGATTATACAGTTATTTTGAGCAGTTCAAAGATTTTTATCCGAATGAAAATGGGGAATTGAAAAAGCAGGTCATTCTCAAAATTAGTGATTATCGCTCAGCTCTTATTCAAGGAAAATTCTTGGCAAAAAAAGGACTTTGGGTAAGTGAATTTAGAATGGAATCGGGCCTTAATTGCGGAGGGCACGCCTTTGCAACCGATGGTTTATTGATGGGCCACATTTTAGAAGAATTTAAACAGCACCGTGAGGAGTTAAAAGCAACTTTGTTTGAATTGTATGCTGCTGCTTTAAAGGAGAAAAATATAAATGTTCCAGCCCAACCATTTGAGCAAAAGTTTACTGCTCAAGGTGGTGTAGGTACTGCACAAGAGCACCAAATGCTCCTTGAAGAATATCAATTAGATGCTGTGGGTTGGGGTTCAACTTTTCTTTTGGTGCCAGAGGCTACAACCGTTGATGCCATTACACTTGAAAAACTTTGTGCGGCTAAAGAAGAAGATTTATACTTAAGTCATAACTCACCTTTGGGTGTTAGGTTCAACAATATCAGAGATAATAGCATGGCTCACGAAAAGGATAGGCTAATAGACAATGATAGACCTGGTAGCTCATGTCCTAAAAAATATTCTGTTCTGAATAAAGAATATACCGAAGAAGCAATTTGTACTGGTTCTAGGCAATACCAACATCTCAAAATACAAGACCTACAAACAAAAGGTTTAAGTGAGGAAGAGTTGAGTAAGCAAATAGAATTGATTACATCACGTGAATGTTTGTGTGTTGGCTTATCTAATGCAGCGCTAATGAATTATGGTATTCCCACCAAACATTATATAGATAGCGTGTCTATTTGTCCTGGACCAAACATGGCTTACTTCGATAAACTGGTGAGCTTACCACAAATGGTAGATCACATTTATGGTAGGGGAAATATTTTAAGCAGAACCGACCGTCCACATATGTTCTTGAAGGAGCTAGATTTGTATATCAATTTCTTTGTGGAAGCTTTAAACGAGGCTGAGTTGCTATTAAACAAACAAAAGCTGGCCTATTTTAAATCATTTGAAAAGAATTTGAATGAGGGTATTCAATATTACCG
>JBILJL010000334.1:0-2899 GCA_044377255.1 Bacteroidia bacterium | reverse complement strand
TCTTTTTGCACAACACAATTTCTCTCCACATAATATCACTGGCAAGCGCACTTCCACCTGGTGAGTTAACTCTTAAAACCAATGCTTTATATGAGTCGTCTTCTCTTATTTTCTTGATAGCTTCAGCAATTCGTTCCGAACCCATTGTTTCATCATTGCCCTGTCCGCCAACAATTTCACCTACACAATAGAGTACCGCAATTTTATTATCAGAGATAGAAGCATTATTAGAAACGCCTTTGAATTTAGCCATGGTAATACTGCTTATTTTTTCTGATTCTTTCAACCCAAGCCTTGTTTTGATTTCAGCGTCAACCTCATCTTGGTATTTCAAACCATCAATCATTTTAAGGGCAACTGCATCCTTGCCATTCTGGATTTTAAGCTCATTTACAATGCTAGTAACCTCCGCAACATCCTTTTTTCTAGCAACGGCAATTTGGTTCAAAAAGTGATTATAAAGGCTACCCATGTATGATTCAATTTGACTTCTATTTTCAGCACTCATTTTATCGGCAATAAAAGGTTCTCCGGCAGCTTTGAATTTGCCATGACGAATTAATTCTGGTTTAAGACCAATTTTATCGAGCATTCCTTTGATGTAAAATACCTGTTGAGAAAAACCATTTAATAAAATCTCGCCACTTGGATTGAGGTATATTTTATCGGAAACAGATGCAACATAATAGCTATGCTCATCCATTATTTCTGCATAGGAGATAACAAACTTTTTAGATTTCTTAAATTCTATCAATTCATTTCTAATTTCCTCTAGGCCTGCATAACTATTTGGCGAAACCTCTGCATTGATTAATATGCCCTTGATATTATCGTTGGTAGCAGCTTTTTTAATGTTAGCGAGAATATCGTTTAGGCCTATAGCTTTCCCTTGCTCCATGCCTGGTATCGGAAATCCATCAAATGGGTTTTTTAATGTTCTATCTGGAATCAGGTAATTGAGGTTAAATTCTAGAACAGAATTTTCTTTGATGCTTGTTTTGGTTTCATTTGAATCTCCAGAGGCAAGGCTGCCAATTATTCCAACAAAAATAAATATTAGTAAAATGCCTCCTAGGATCATACCAAAAAGGCTGGCAAACATAAATTTGAAAAATTGTTTCATAAATGATTAATTATTGGCTCAAATATAAAAGAATAATAAATGGAAGATATATTAATTCTATGAATGGAAAGGAAAAGAATTAATAGGTAATATTTTCCATCAAATCGTTTTTTACTTTTTTAGACCTACCTTTTATTTTTTTAAGCTATATTCATTGTTTATAAAGTATTAATACCAATTCAGTTTAATATATCGCAAGAGGTTCAGCCCTAATTTTAATTTGCGCTATTGTTTCATAATAATTAAGTTCGTGCCATGCTTAATCCTAATCTTGATCCAGAAGAAACCAATTTAACCAATACTGATAGAGATATTGAAAGGGTATTGCGACCAAGGAATTTTGGCGATTTTACTGGTCAGGAAAATATTATAGAGAACCTCAAGATTTTTGTGGCGGCTGCCAGGCAGAGAGGAGAAGCCTTAGACCATGTGTTATTGCATGGTCCTCCGGGCTTGGGAAAGACTACGCTTGCCAATATTATTGCCAACGAATTAAAAGCTGGGTTCAAAACTACTAGCGGACCAGTATTGGAGAAAGCCGGTGATTTGGCAGGCTTGCTCACCAATTTAGAAGAAGGTGATGTATTATTTATTGATGAGATCCACCGTTTAAGTCCAGTTGTTGAGGAGTTTTTATATTCTGCAATGGAGGATTACAAAATAGACATCATGATAGATAGTGGTCCTAATGCAAGGAGTATTCAAATTGAAGTTGCACCATTTACATTAATAGGTGCAACAACTCGGAGTGGTTTGCTCACTGCGCCTTTGAGGGCAAGGTTTGGCATTAATGCGCGTTTGCAGTATTATGATAAAGCCTTAATGAAAACCATTATTGGCAGATCAGCAGATATCCTGAAATCGTTGATAGATGAAGAAGCTACTTTTGAAATTGCTAGAAGAAGTAGGGGAACACCAAGGATTGGGAATGCTTTATTAAGGCGTACCAGAGATTTTGCGCAAATAAAAGGCGATGGCACCATTACAATGGAAATAGCGCAATATGCATTAGACGCATTGAACGTAGATGAAGAAGGATTAGATGAGATGGATACTCGCATATTAAAAACCATGATAGAAAAGTTTAAAGGCGGGCCAGTTGGTTTGAACACAATTGCAACAGCCATAGGAGAGGATTCTGGAACAATAGAGGAAGTATATGAACCTTATTTAATACAAGAAGGGTTTTTAACAAGAACGCCAAGAGGGAGGGAAGTAACCGAAAAAGCCTACCGTCATTTGGGTCATGGGCCTACTTATAAAAATACTTTATTTTAATTTCGGTTTGAACCAAAGTAATGCTGAATTCAAAATTCTGAATTAAAAAATACGCTGTAAGCAGGGAGTTCATCAAGTAATTTTGTAATTCTTTGTTTTAATTTTTCAATTAATTTCGGTCTGAACCAAAGTAATTTCGAGTAAAATAAGCGATTCTGAATTCTGAATACTTCCGAAACATCGGAATCAGAATTAAAAAAAGGCTCATTTCTCTGGTTATTTTGATTGAGTGGTAGTTAATATTTGTAGCAAAAATGGCCTTCTCAAAGCGAATTAAGAATTATTTAACACTCAAATACAGTGGTTTGCGATAATTACGAAAGAAATATTTGCGGAAAATGCAAATCGCCTTACATTTGCAGCCCCTTAGAGAGAGAGCAAGCGTGAAGAGAAAGGGTCAAAGGAAAAATATTTTAAATAATATTTGCATAAGAAATAAAAACACTTACCTTTGCATCCCCTTAAAGAAAGAACGGGTTTACGGATTGAAAGAGAAGT
>JBILJL010000214.1:0-4455 GCA_044377255.1 Bacteroidia bacterium | reverse complement strand
TTGGAAGTTGATGATGGGCAATGCCTCTTTGATTAAATAGGATTTTACAAGTTTCCAAGTGGCTACTTCTTTGCCAAAAAGGGATGTTAAGTCGGCGAGGAAGGCTTCACTATTTGGGTGAATACCGTTGGCTGAGACCGATATTAATTGCTTGCCATTTAAAGCGTAATTGGGAGCAACATGGCTAATAAATACCACGTTGTTGATAACGCGATTTTTGTTGGCATTCAATATTACATGTTTGGTGTGGATAGGTATCTTATCGGCTTCAAAATATTTATTGGTTACGGCATGGTACTTTACCTCTTTGCTGCAGTTGTATGCCACAACTACTTTATCGAAGATTTCTGTTTTACCTTCACTTGTGCTTACAGATGTAGCGTTATACGCCAAAACTTTTGCATGGTAACGTATTCGGTCTGAACCAATGGCTGCAATCAATTGTTTTGAGATGGCTTCCATTCCTTCTTTTGGCACCGCGGCTCCTGCTTCTGCAAACATTTTAAAGGTAAATTGCAACATTTTACTATCTGTTTCTAAAGTATTTTCAAGAAACACTCCTTGGTAGAAAGGAATCCAAAAATCGGCTATAATCCTTTCACTAAATCCCAAGCTTCGTAAGTATTCTAATGAACTCATCTTGGTGGTACTTTGAAAAATATGCGCTACGCTTAAGCGACTCAAGGTGTATTTTAATTTCAATAAAATAAACTTGTCAATTAAGGAACCTGGTCCATAAAGCACTGTTTTTATTAGGGCTGATAATCCATTTTCTGGATCATAAAAAGGGATTTGTTTGTGGTTTTTAAAAATCAATGAGCCTTTGTGAAAGCGCTGCAGTTGAAGCTTATCGTAATCTAATATTCTTTTTGTTTCGGGGTAAGCAGGTAATAAAACTTGAAAGCCCCTGTCCAATTGAAAGCCATTTAATAACTCTGTTTGCAATTTTCCCCCTGCCCTCCCCGATGATTCAAAAATGGTGATATCGTACTGCTCACTTTCTTTTAAATACCAAGCGCAAGTAAGTCCCGATAAACCCGCCCCAATAATTGCTATCTTTGTTTTCATGTCGCTCTTAAATTGCCGCTAAATCGTGTTTTTACAATGTAACACAAACTAAACGCTTTTGCAGGTAAATTGTGTTTGGTTACAAGGTTTAATCCAATTGCATGATAAACGAGTTAGCAAAAAAACAACTAACCTTTGCGATTTATCCCCAATCGCAAACTAATAATATTACTCATGCCCATTAAGCCTTGGTTAAACGCATTGCCTAAGGCGTAATCTATAGAAAGACTTTTTAATTGAATTCCTATGCCAAGACTTGGCATGCCGTTTAAGGTTTTCTTACCAGTAAAATCTGTTACCCTTTGCAAAGTGCTATAGCCACCTCTTAAAAATAAAAAATCATTGTAACCCAATTCTAAACCAATGCGAGGATCTATATTAATGATTTTGCTACTAATCAAAACATTGCGCTGACCGTCTGTTGTAAAATCAACATTAACCTCTGGCAAAATGGTATATTTAGGATTATGCAAAGTGAATTTCTTGGCAACCCCCAATGTAATTCTTGGTAAGGTAAGCTCCAAACCGCCTGTAGGAACTGCATTCCCAGCTGCAATCAATTGCTTTTTGTCTTGCTCACTCATTTTGTAACTCCAAGCATTAAAGGTGGTGGTAATGTCTCTAGCCATAACAGCAAGATGCCAATCATCTCTTGTATAATTAACAGAGGCATCTAATCCAAAACCCCAAGCGCCACCAAATTCGCCAACTACCCTGCGAATTATTTTTACATTGCCACCTACATCTAAGCCTTCAATTTTTGTTTTGGTTGCGTACGACCCAACAAAAGCATAATCCACAGCAGAAAAACTTCGGATCAAAGAGTAGTTTATTTGCCCATCTTGCATAAGGTATAAGGTGTTTGGAATGCCATCTACCCCAAATCTGATGAAGCTAATTGCACCCACAGCATTTTCGCTCAGTTTAAAACCCACACTGCCATAATCATGCTTAGCTATACCCGCAAATTGCTCATTGTGCATGAACGAAATTTGCAAATTGTCTTTCATTTTCAATAGTCCTGCTGGATTCCAATAGGTAGAAGTAACATCGCTGGTGGTAGCAATAACAGAGCCTCCCATGCCCATAGCCCTGCCTCCAACGCCAATATTTAAAAACTCATTGCTATACTTTAGCACCTGGGCCATTAATCCATTTACAAGACCCAAAAACATTAAAACAAAAAAATATTTTCTCATCTATTTAAACACTTCTTTTAATTCGGTTAAAATTTGCTGGGCATTTTTAAACTCATTTTCCTCTAATCCACAAAAACATTCCTGAAGAATAATTTTGTCGCTTAAGGTTAACGCAGGCAATCCCACTTTCAACATTATCCTGCTTAACGAATAAGCAAAGAGGTTATTATCTGTATAGTTTTTGATATAGGCCACTTTGCGAAAATGAGCATAAAATTTTAAAAAACTATCTTTATTGTTGTGTTCATGCAAAGAAATAAATTCAATTAATTCGGTTTGATCCAAAGCGTTGAGCTGAGAATAGAAATCATGGGCCACACTGGGTTTATGCCTCATTAAAATTCTATCTACCAATAATTCAAAAAGGATGTGGCCAATAAACCACCTTCGCTCCACCTTGCTTTCAAAGGGTGTTTGCTTTACTGCCTCGGCGCAAACATGCGTACCCCATTCAAAAAAAGCCGAAGCATGAAAAATTTTATCGGCCGCATAATGTTGCTGGCAGCCAGCTGCTAAAGGCTCAAATTTACCATAATCAAAATCTTTTAATTTACCAGGCAGTTTCACAAAACCCCTCGCCAAATCTGGTAAAACCAAGCCTGCACTGTACATAGGATTGTGGCCATTCTGGTGAATGTAAAAATGCGATAAATAATTCAAGCCTGGTTTTTAAGTACCACAAATTAAAACAATTTGCAGAAAGCGGCTTCATTTAATGCATATTTTTACCATAGTAGGTGGCAAAAACTTATTTTCGCGGCATGACAAATTTTGTAGAGGAACTAAAATGGCGTGGCATGTTGCACGATATAATGCCCGGAACCGAAGAGCAACTTAATAAGGAAATAACTTCGGGATACATTGGTTTCGACCCAACCGCAGATAGTTTACATGTGGGTCATTTGGTTCAAATCATGACCTTAATTCATTTCCAACGTGCTGGACATAAGCCCTATGCTTTAGTAGGTGGCGCTACCGGTATGGTGGGCGATCCAAGCGGGAAATCGGCCGAGCGCAACTTACTTTCAGAGGATATTTTGTTTCACAACGTGGCTTGTTTGGAGAAACAACTTTCTAAATTTTTAAACTTTACCAATGGGGCCAATGCGGCTGTTATGGTGAATAATTACGATTGGTTCAAAGGATTGAGCTTCCTCAATTTTATACGTGATGTGGGCAAACACATTACCGTAAATTACATGATGGCCAAAGATTCTGTGAAGAAAAGATTGGAGGGCGAAACAGGAATGAGCTTCACCGAATTCTCGTACCAATTGGTTCAGGGCTTTGATTTTTACCACCTTTGGAAAGAGCACCATTGCTTGGTTCAAATGGGCGGTAGCGACCAATGGGGAAATATTGTAACAGGTACCGAATTGATTAGAAGAAAAGCCCAAGGCGAGGCTTTTGCTATTACCACTAGCTTAATTAAAAAATCGGATGGCACCAAGTTTGGCAAAACAGAAAGCGGCGCAGTTTGGCTCGACCCGAAAAGAACTTCTCCTTATAAATTCTTTCAATTTTGGCTCAATTCAAGTGATGAGGATACTGCCGGCTGGATCAGGATTTTTACATTATTGAGTAAGGAAGAAATTGAGGCACTAGAGGCTGAACACATACAAGCACCGCATTTGAGAATTTTGCAAAAAGCTTTGGCCAAAGAAATTACCATAAAAGTTCATAGCCAAGAGGCTTATGATACGGCTGTAGAAGCGTCTGCTATTTTATTTGGCAACCCAAGTGCCGAGGCATTTGCAGCATTAGATGAGGCTACTTTCTTAGAAATTTTTGAAGGCGTTCCACAATATACTTTGTCGGCAGAACTGCTCTCAAACGGCATTTCGTTTATTGATATTTTGGCAGAGCACACCCAAATATTTCCATCGAAAGGTGAGGCAAGAAAAATGTTACAAGGCGGTGGTGTAAGTTTAAACAAACAAAAAATTGAAGATAGCAATTTAGTAATTGACCCAAGTCATTTGCTGAACCAAAAATATTTGATGGTTCAAAAAGGCAAAAAGAATTACTTCTTAATTACAGTTGCATAAAATACTGCAAGATGAAAAAAATGAAAACCATAGGTCCAAAAGACCTGCCCTTAGGCGAGTTTCACAATGCCTTACTAACGGCTGTAGCGCCTAGACCTATATGCTTTGCCAGCACTATAGATAAAGAAGGCAATGCCAAT
>JBILJL010000213.1:0-4460 GCA_044377255.1 Bacteroidia bacterium | reverse complement strand
ATGGCACTATCATGAACTATTTTGTATGGATATGCTTGTTTGTTTTCTTATTAGTGATGTTGTTTTTGCATTATTTTAAGTATTTTATTGGTGAGCAATTTTTTGAAGGATTGGCTGTTGTTCCAATTTTATTATTTGCCAATATTTTCTTGGGTATTTATTACAATGTTTCTATTTGGTATAAGCTTTCGGATCAAACAAATAAAGGGGCGTTAATTTCATTGATAGGTGCATTGTTAACCGTTGGTTTGAACCTATTATTTATTCCAGAATTTGGCTATGTTGGCTGTGCTTGGGCAACTTTTATTTGTTATTTTAGCATGATGGTTATTGGTTATTTAATGGGTCAAAAGTATTATCCTATTCCTTATAACTTAGGAAGAGCATTTTTATATTTAGTAGTAACTTTAAGCTTTTATGGAATTTCTCTGTTTTCAGAAAATTTTATTGAAGCAGGCAGTATATTGGGCAATACCATGCGTGGTTTAATGCTTTTGGTTTTTGTGATGCTGGGATATGCTTTAGAGAAAAAAAAATCGATCTTATTTTTTAAGAAATGATGGAGGTGAAAATTATTAATTTAAGCAATAACGAATTGCCAGCTTATCAAACTTCACATGCTGCGGGAATGGATATTAGTGCCTTTTTAGAGGAGCCAATTTTTTTAAAAGTTGGTGAAAGAATATTGGTTCCAACAGGCTTGTTTATAGAAATACCAGTAGGATTTGAAATTCAAATTAGGCCAAGAAGTGGCTTAGCTTTTAAATACGGCATTACTGTTTTAAACAGCCCAGGAACTGTGGATGCAGATTACAGAGGAGAAATCAAAGTTTTATTGATTAACCAAGGTGAGAACGATTTTGAAATTAAAAATGGAGAAAGGATTGCCCAAATGATATTAAGTAAGCATGAAATTATTGATTGGCAGCCTGCTCAAGATTTAAGTAAAACTAACAGAGGCACCGGTGGCTATGGCAGCACCGGAAAATAGCCTATTCACAAAAGGATTGGTTTAGATGTTTTGAAAATTTGGGGTATTGTATTAGGTTGCAACTCAATATTACAAAGCTTCTTTTTTAACATTGTACAAAAAATAGATAATATGAAAATAATAGTTCCAATGGCTGGTATGGGCAAGCGCATGCGTCCACATACACTTACTGTTCCTAAGCCTTTAATTCCAGTTGCAGGAAAGCCAATTGTTCAAAAAATAATTGAGGATTTAGCTAAAGTTTGCGGCACCGGGATAGAGGAAGTGGCGTTTATTATAGGCCCATCATTTGGAGCGGCTGTTGAAAAAGAGCTTGTTGCAGTAGCAAACAAATTAGGCGCAAAAGGCTCTATTTATTATCAACATGAACCTCTAGGTACTGCGCACGCAATCATGTGTGCAAAGGAAAGCCTAGATGGCAATTGTTTGGTAGTTTTTGCCGATACCCTTTTTAAGGCCGACTTTACCCTAGATAGAAGTAAAGATGCCATTATTTGGGTTCAAAAAGTAGCTGACCCAAGTCCATTTGGTGTTATAAAGGTAAATGACCAAAATATAATTACTGATTTTATTGAAAAACCACAACATTTTGTTTCAGATTTAGCCATCATTGGTATCTATTATTTTAGAGATGGTTTGAACCTAAGGAGTGAATTACAATATTTATTAGACAACGATTTAAGAGAACAAGGTGAATACCAATTAACCAATGCTCTGGAAAATATGAAGCAAAAAGGGTTGAAATTTGAACCGGGTCAAGTTACAGAATGGCTTGATTGTGGCAATAAAAATTCAACCGTTTTTACTAATTCACGCATGTTACACTTTATGCATGCTGCCAATGAAAAAATGGTAGATGATAGCGTTGCTTGCGAAAACGGCCTAATTATTCAGCCATCTTTGATAGGGAAGAATGTTAAAATTAAAGGAAGTATTGTTGGCCCCAACGCTTACATTGCTGATAATTGTACTATTGAAAACTCAATTGTTTCAAATTGCATGATCCAAAATAATACTACCATAAAAACGGCAGTAATTGATAATGCAATGATTGGCAGTTTTGTTCAATACTTTGGTGAAGCAAAGGATTTAAGTATTGGAGATTATACAACAGTTATTTAATTATAGCCTTATTTAAACCATTCTAATTTGGAAACAATGGTTTCTAAATTATTTCGTTATAAGCAACATGCATGTAATCAAAAAAGTATTTTTTGCGAGTTTGGGTTGTTTAATCGGCCTATTTACCTATGCCCAGCAAAATAAGGGTAAAATAGGTGAGCGCCAAAAGATGGATTTCGACAAACATTTCTTTGGTGGCATGAAGGAAAAGATGGTCAAAAATTTTGATGAGGCTGAAACAGAGTTTAGGTCAGCCATTAATTTTGATCCTAGCAATGCCAATGTTCATTATCAATTAGCAACTATTTTAATAGCCAAAAAAAAGAATTCAGAAGCAATTTTTGAGGCAGAGCGTGCATTTACCTTAGATCCAATCAATGAGTGGTACAGTAAATTGCTCCTGGAATTATATAAAAATAATAAGCAATACGATGATGCCATCAAGGTATGTGAAACATCTTATAAAAACACTGGTGATTTACATTTTTTATTTGAACAATCTGGTTTGTATATTTTAACAGGAAAGAGTTCAAAGGCAATTTCTATATTGAATAAAATTGAGAAACAACAAGGGATAACAGAGTTAGTTTGCAGGCAAAAGGAGGAGATTTTTATTTCACAGAATAATTTAAATGGTGCCACCAAAGAAATTCAAAAATTAATCAGCGCTTTTCCCAATCAACTTCAATACCAAGGTTTATTGGCAGATTTGTACATGGCCAACAAGAAGGAAAAGGAAGCTGTTGCCATTTATAACAAAATTCAAAAAGACGATCTGCTAAACGGCTTTGCCGCATTTTCTTTAGCCGAATATTATCAGCAAAAAAATGATACTGCAAATTGTTTTAATCAATTGGTATTAGGCATGCGTTCTTCTATTGAGCCCAGAATGAAGTTACAGGTTTTAGCTAAACTTATTCCCTCAAATTATTTTGGCGGAACTCATGCTAATAAGTGCAAGGTTTTAGTTGACGAGTTTGCAAAGGCAAATCCTGATGCCTCGGAACCATATATTTTTAAGGGTGATTTGGCTTTGCAAAATAGAGATTTGGAAGAAGCAAGAACGCAGTATCTATTGTCTACCACAAGAAGCAATTCAAATTTATTGGCCTGGGATCAAATACTATTTTGCGACCAGCAATTAGGAAGATATGATTACATGAAAGAAGATTGTGAGAAAGTAATGGAGCTTTATCCAACTTATCCAATGGCTTACCTTTTTCACAGCATTGCTTGTCGACAATTAAAGGAGTACAAGCTTGCACTTAATTCTGCTCAAGCAGGAATTAAATACGCAGATGATGAAGCATCCTTGATTCAAATGTTAAGTAATTTGGGCGATATAGCCCATTATGCCAATAATTTTGCGCTTTCAGATTCGGCGTTTGAATCGGTGCTAGCATTAGAACCAAATAATTCGCTTGCCTTGAATAATTATGCTTATTTCTTATCTCTTAGGTCAGCAGATTTGGATAAGGCAGAAAGTATGAGTAAACGTTCCATCGAATTGGATCCCAATAACTCATCTAATTTAGATACCTATGGTTGGATTTTATTCCAAAAGAAGAAGTACCAAGATGCCAAAATTTTTATTGAAAAATCTTTGGCCATTACCCCTCAAAATGCAGAGGTATTGGAGCATTTAGGCGATGTATTATTTATGTTGGGCAACAATGAGCAAGCCCTAGAAATGTGGCAAGAGGCTAAAAATCTAGGTGCGAATAGCGATGCTTTAGATCAAAAAATAAAAAGTAAGAAGCTTTTATAAATACTGGTTCATGAAAAAAAAACACTTATTTAATTCTCTAATTTTGTTTGCTGTTTTTAGTCTTTTTTTAGGCGCTTGTAAAACAAAAAAAGTAAAGAACAATCAAGGTATAGGGAGATCAATAGAAAAGGAACCAAAAGGAAACAATGACAGCGATATATTCTTTAACAAAATAATATCACATAAAAACAATTCTGATGCGATTTCTTTTAGTGCAGAGGCTGATTATAAAGATTCAAAACAATCTGTGAGCTTGAACATGGAGGTTTTGGCAAAAAGAGACCAATACATTTTTTTAAGTGCAAAAGCATTCGGTTTAGTGAATGTGGCTAGGGTTATTATCAGACCAGACTCAATAAGGATTCTCGACCTCATTAACAGAAAATATATTTCTGCATCCTATCGTTTTATGCAGAATTATTCAAGCGCACCAATTGGTTTTGAACAGCTTCAAAATTTGATTTGGGCTAATGCCATGTTTGATCCTAAAACAGGTGCCACAAAGGTTGATTCTTTAGGACAATTTTTGGTATTGCTTTTGGATATTGGAAATACAAAGCAACAAGCCACTTATTCAAA
>JBILJL010000015.1:0-18296 GCA_044377255.1 Bacteroidia bacterium | reverse complement strand
CAAACTCAAAGGCATACTTGCTATTGCGTTTTCAATATCACGCTGCATAAACTTTTGCTCACCTTCATTTTTCACCAAAGTAGAAACACTATCTAAATAGTAATCGTTATCAGTTTGGTCTATAAAGGTATTGCGCTTAACCATTCTGCGGTAATTATTGATGAAAGAGTTTTTCATGATTGTATACAACCAACCTTTCAGATTGGTACCGCTTTCAAATTTATCTTGGTAAGTTAGCGCTTTCAACATGGTTTCTTGTAAAAGATCATTGGTGTCTTCAACATTGCGAGTTAACTGATAAGCATAATGCCTTAATGGCTTTGCCTCTTTCTGTATTCTGTTTTTGAATTCTATTGAAGTCATCTTGTTTAATTATTTATCTGAAATGTTCAACAAAGGTAAATTGAAAAAAATGACAATAGCAATCTTTTTTGTTTAATAAAATCCCTAAAAGGCTAAACAAAATACAAATGCTTGAATTCCAATACAATATTTATTTATATAACTAATTATTTAACACGATAATAACTCAAGCAAGTGAATTTTCAAAGGGGGTAGTTTGCCAAAATACATTCATTAAATGTTTAGGGATAATTATTTATTTTCAATAAAACCAAAACATTTTGTTTAAAATTTTATTTAATATGTTAAACAACCTAATAAAAATTAAAACTGAATAATTAACTCAGTTCAGTTAATATTCGTTAAATTTGAAAACTTATGGAGATAACCGTTTCGAGAAAAGCTCATTTTAATGCTGCACACAGATTACATGTACCTGAATGGACTGAGGAAGAAAATAAGGGATATTTTGGTTTGTGTAACAATGTAAATTACCATGGGCACAACTATGATTTAATTGTTTCTGTTGCTGGCCAAATAGATCCCATTTCTGGTTACTTAATTGACATGAAATGGTTAGGCAAAATTATTAAAACTGAAATAGAGAATAGGTTCGACCATAAAAATTTAAATTTAGATTGTATTGAATTTAAAGAGACAAATCCAACCTGCGAAAACATAGCAATTGTAATTTGGAATAAAATTAGAGAACAATTGCCCGAGAACTTAAAATTAAAGATTACATTATATGAAACAGAAAGAAACTTCGTTGAATACAACGGAAATTAAAGACCTTGGCGCACCAGATTATGGTGATGACCACGCAGGGTTTTCAATGGAAACACCAATACGCGAAGATGCTTTTGCGTTGGATGATGAGTTAAAAATTGAATTGATTCAAAAACATTTCAAGGAAATTATGCTCATTCTTGGTCTTGACTTAAATGACGATTCATTGAAAGGAACGCCAAATAGAGTAGCAAAAATGTATGTAACAGAAATGTTTAAAGGGCTCGACCCAAAAAACATGCCTGTTGCCAAATTGTTTGAAAACAAGTACAACTATAAAAACATGTTGGTAGAGAAAAATATTTCTTTCCACAGTGTTTGCGAGCATCATTTTGTGCCTATCATTGGAAAAGCACATGTGGCTTATATTCCAAATGGCAAAGTGGTTGGCTTATCAAAGTTAAATAGAATTGTTCGTTACTTTGCGCAACGTCCGCAGGTTCAAGAAAGGATGACTGTTCAAATACTAAACATGCTCAAAGAGGCTTTAAACACAAATGATGTAGCTGTAATTATAGAAGCAGATCACATGTGTGTAGCCATGCGTGGGGTGCAAGATGTAACTAGCAGTACCGTTACTGCAGATTACAGTGGCAAGTTCCTAGATATGAAAACCAGGGAAGAATTTATTAGAATGATTTCTTTGGAAAAATAAACTGGCAAATTACTTTAGGTTCGACCCAAATTATAAGTCTTTAAAATTTTGTCCGTTGATAATACAAGACTCAATTTGGTCGACCCCAAAGTGATAGGGTATTATGGCTAAGCTATTCATTGATTTAGTAACAATAACATTAGCTAGCTTACCTCTGGTGATTGATCCAATTTCATGGCTCATTTCTATGGCAGCTGCCCCATTTATTGTTGCTGCATTGATTGCTTCCTCTGGGGTGAGTTTCATTTGGATACAAGCAAGTGAAATCACAAAGCCCATTCTGCCACTTGGCGTACTGCCAGGATTATAATCACTTGCCAAACATACTGGCAAACCAGCGTCAATCATTTGCCTGAGGGGAGCATAAGGTATACCTAAAAAAAAGGAGCAACCAGGCAAAGCAACAGGCATGGTTTGGCTATTTAACAAACAGGCTATTTCCTCCTCGCCCGTATACTCTAGGTGATCTACACTGATGGCATTGTTTTTTACGGCAACTTGAACACCACCGGTATATCCTAATTCATTTCCGTGTATTTTGGCCTTTAAACCAAATTTTGCGGCATGACTTAAAATTTGATTTGTTTCGTCTACACTAAAGAAACCTTGGTCGCAAAACACATCAATGTAATCTGCCAAATTTTCACTTAAAATAGCAGGAAGCATTTCTTCCAATATCAATTGAATATAAGCTTGGTGGTTATTTTTATAAGCCAATGGAAAGGCATGAGCTCCGAGAAAAGTGGCTTTAATTGGAATGGGAGAGATTGCCTTTAAACGTTTAATAACTCTCAACATTTTGAGCTCATCTGCAACAGTTAAACCATACCCACTTTTAATTTCAACAGCACCAGTTCCGGATAAAATGATTTCTTTTAACCTACTGCATGCTTCCTCAAATAAATCATCTTCATTCATGGCTTGCAGCCTCTTAGCAGAATTAAGAATACCACCGCCAGCTTCGGCAATTTCCTCATAGGTTTTACCTTTGATGCGCATCACAAATTCATCTTCTCTTGTCTTGGCAAAAACAATGTGCGTGTGCGAATCAACAAAGCACGGCAAAACAAATTTGCCTGCAACATCCATTTGAGGATATAACTCAATAGGAAACTTTGAATCATCTAATTCTTGCATTGAACCAAAATCCTTGATTCTACCATTTTCGATTACTAAAAAAGCATTTTCAACTTGATGGAGATGCCCCATACTTTGACCAGCTAATCTTAACTGACCACCTTCTAAAATACCCGTTAACGACTTGATATTGATTAATAGCAAATTTGACATGATGGCGCAAATTACCATAAAAAAGACAAGTTGCCCAAAATATGTACCAATAGTTACCCAAGCTAATTAGACTCTTATAGAAACTTTGTAATTTCCTTTTTGAACCTAAAACAAAAAAATTCTTCTAATAATGATTGTGGGGATTTTTTTTGATATTCACAAGCCGAAAAAATTATTTTAGCAGAATGAAAAGAGCCTTATTATTTTGCTTCATTTTATGGAGTTGTTTCAATGTTATTGCCCAAACACCTGGTGAATACGCCAAATCGGCCATTGATTTACAATTAAAGAAATTAAGCTGCACCGGCAGTGTGTTGTATATTGCTGCACACCCAGATGATGAAAACACTAGACTCATATCATGGCTAGCCAATGAAAAATGCCTCAGAACAGGATATTTAAGCTTAACAAGGGGTGATGGGGGACAAAATTTAATTGGTTCAGAACAAGGAATTGAATTAGGCGTTATTAGAACCCAGGAATTATTAGCAGCCAGAAGAACTGATGGAGGAGAGCAGTTCTTTACACGTGCTTACGATTTTGGCTACAGCAAAACCCCAAAAGAAACATTTGAAAAATGGAATCACGATGAAATACTTTCTGATGTGGTTTATGTCATCAGAAAATTTAGACCTGATGTAATTATTACCCGATTTGCAACTGATGGAAGTGGCGGACATGGTCATCACACAGCATCTGCCATACTAGCCGAGGAGGCATTTGAAGCTGCAGCCAACCCAAATAGGTTTCCCGAGCAATTAAAAACGGTTCAAGTATGGCAAGCAAAAAGATTGTTCTACAACAGTGCCATCAGGTTTTGGAATCCCAATGCAGATATGACCGGATTTATCAAAGTTGATGTGGGCGGCTTTAACAACGACTTGGGTAAAAACTATGGTGAAATTGCGGCTGAAAGCAGGAGCATGCATAAGAGTCAGGGTTTTGGTAGTGCCAGACAAAGAGGTGAAATGTTTGAATATTTTAAACCTATTAAAGGAGATACAAACAACATCACCGACTTATTTCAAGGCATAAATATTTCGGTTCAAACCCAAAAAAATGGGGCAAAAATTGAGAAGCTTATACAAGAAGCCAAAGCTGCATTTGATAAGAATAACAGTACACTAGCAACAGAAAATTTACTCGAAGCAAAAGCGCTGCTATCATCAATAGATACAGGCATTCTAGACTATAAAATGAACCAAATTACACAACTCATTTTAGCTATAAACGGTGTATTTTGGGAAGCAACTTGTGAAGGTAATTCAAACATCACATCGGGCGACAGTGTAAAGGTTAAAGGCACAATTGTTAACCGTTCCAATACAAAAATTCTTTTAAAAGATTTAACGCTGTTTTTTGCAGAATCTTCTTGTTATGATAATTTAGTTGATTCATTAAAAAATAAAAATTTAATCAACAATATTCCATTACAAATTAACTTCTTATTTAAAGCCTGCCCTAATTTAACAACATCAAAACTTTTCTGGCTGAACCAAGGCATTGTAAATAACAAATTCGCCTTGATGGCCAAAGAAGAACTGAATAGGCCTTATGGCACCACCACCGACTTTAAAGCAAAAATTATTTTTACCATCAATGGAGAAGAGTTAAGCCTTACAAAAGACATTAAATACAAATGGGTTGATCCAGAAAAAGGAGAGTTGTATAAGCCTGTAGTTGTAACGCCATTTTGCTTAATAAACCCTTTAACCAACTTAATAATTGCCTGCGATACGGCAAAAAAAGAAATGAAGGTACTTATTAAAGCTGGCAAGGATAATGCGAATGGAATTCTTCAAATTTTTGCTCCTGCAAATTGGAAATTAAGTAACAGCGACAAAGATTTTAAGGAGTTTAAACTTGCACAAAATAGTAATATGCTTGGCTATCAAATTCCGTTTAATCTAAAAAAGAAAAATGAAGAAAAGGAAATAACAATCCATTTAAATGCACCAGTAATGGAATCGATGAACAAGTTAGAATTTATGGCTATTGAGGGCTATAAGGAACTTGGTTCAAACCAAAAGCAAGAGGAAAGCTTACTTATTGAAGGTGGGGATGAAAGTACTAGTAATGTTGGCATCAAAGAAATAAAATATGATCACATTCCTACTCAAACTTTATTTCCAAAAGCGGAGGTAAAACTAGTAAGAGTTACAACTGTTTCTAATTCAGCTAACAGAAAAAAAATTGCCTATATTCCTGGTGCTGGTGATGAAGTATCTCCTTGTTTAATACAGTTAGGTTATGATGTAACTATACTATCTAATGATGATTTAGCAAGAGGCGATTTGAGCCAATTTGCTGCAATTATTACTGGGATTAGGGCATACAATACCAACGAGCAATTGAGTTTATTAAAATCTAAATTGATGGAATATATAAATCAAGGTGGGAACTTAATTGTGCAATACAATACCAATAGTTTTGCCGGACCCTTTAAAGGAGATATGGGCCCCTACCCTTTTAAAATTACCCGCGAAAGAATTACAGATGAAAACGCAATTGTGAATTTTGCTTTGCCACAACATCCAATTTTTAATAAGCCAAATAAAATTAGTGAAGAAGATTTTAAAGGATGGATTCAAGAAAGAAGCATTTACCATGGCGGCGAAATGGATGCCAGATATGAAATGCCTATTACCATGAACGACCCAGGAGAAAAACCAAACAATGGTGCTTTGGTAATTGGTAAATATGGCAAAGGCAATTTCATTTACACCGGCTTGGTTTTCTTTAGAGAGTTACCAGCAGGCGTTCCCGGAGCTTATAGGTTATTTGCAAATTTGATTGAATTAGGGAAATAATTATTTGGTTCAAACCGAAAAACAAAAAAGCCCAATAAGAAAAATCTTACTGGGCTTTTTAAATGAATAACTATCTAGAAATTATCCGTTTGATTTTGCGTGATCGGCTAAAAATTGAGCCAAACCAGAATCTGTTAATGGATGCTTCAATAGCGCCAAAATACTCGCTAAAGGACTAGTAATAACATGTGCCCCAACTTCGGCAGATTTGATAATGTGAATAGGATTGCGAATTGAAGCCGCCAAAATTTGCGACTCATATCCTTGCACCTGATAAATGTGAGCGATCTGTGCAATTAACTCCATACCATCAAAAGAAATATCATCTAACCTACCAACAAATGGAGAAATATAAGTAGCACCAGCTTTTGCTGCAAGGATTGCTTGACCAGCACTAAATATTAAAGTACAATTTGTTTTGATGCCTTTAGAAGTGAAATATTTAATGGCTTTGATACCATCTTTAATCATAGGAATTTTTACCACAATGTTTTTGTGCAAAGCAGCCAATTTCTCACCTTCAGCAATCATACCTGCGTAATCTGTGCTAATAACTTCTGCACTTACATCGCCATCTACAATATTGCAAATGTCTACATAATGTTGCAAAACCGCTGCATCGCCGCTAATGCCTTCTTTGGCCATAAGGGATGGATTGGTGGTAACGCCATCTAAAATACCAAGATCGTTGGCTTCTTTAATTTGAGCCAAATTGGCCGTATCAATAAAAAACTTCATATTGTTGTGTTAATTTCGTGCAAATATAAGCTTCCAAAACATAAACTATTCACACCATGCCCACATTAAATGCAAACTATTGGGAATCGCGTTACAATCAAGGAGAATCGGGCTGGGATATTGGTTCAGCCAGTAAACCATTGATTGCGTATGTGGAACAGATTGCCAATAAAGACCTGAAAATTCTCATTCCAGGCTGCGGAAATGCGCATGAGGCTGAGGTATTGTTAAAATTGGGATTTCAGCACATTACCGTATTGGATTATGCGCCTAGTCCGATAAAAGACATGGAGAAAAAATATGCCAAAGAAATTGCGGAAGGCCGATTAAACTTGGTTTGTGCAGATTTTTTTGAGCACCAGAATAGCTATGATTTAATCATAGAGCAAACCTTTTTCTGCGCCTTAGACCCGTCATTGCGCCCCGAATACGCAAAACAAATGCCCAAGCTGTTAAAGGAAAATGGAAAACTCGCTGGCTTGCTATTTAACTTCCCATTAACCCAAGAAGGCCCGCCATTTGGAGGCTCAAAAGAGGAGTATTTAAGGCTGTTTGAACCAAATTTTAACGTATCAGTAATGGAGCCTTGCCATAACTCCATCAAACCCAGAGAAGGGCGTGAACTATTTTTTATTTTACAAAAGTCAGTTTAGGTCGTATTTTCGCATCCCTATAAAAATAACATGAGCGATCACAAAATTATATTTTCAATGGCTGGGGTTTCAAAAACCTTTCCTCCACAAAAGCAGGTATTAAAGAATATTTACCTGGGCTTCTATTACGGCGCAAAAATTGGCGTTTTAGGATTAAATGGTTCAGGTAAATCGAGCCTATTAAAAATCATTGCAGGAGTTGATAAAAACTATACGGGTGAGGTTGTTTTTGACAGCAAGAACTACAAAATTGGTTTCTTAGAACAAGAGCCAAATTTGGATGAAACCAAAACCGTAGTTGAATGCGTAAAAGAAGGTTTGAGCCATATCACAGGCATGTTGGATGAGTTTGAGGCAATCAATAATAAATTGGCTGACCCAAATTTGGATGGCGACGAAATGATGAAGATATTGGATAGACAGGCTTTGGTGATGGAAGAGCTCGACCGACTTGATGCTTGGGAATTAGACACCAAGTTAGAAAAGGCCATGGATGCTTTGCGTTGCCCTGAACCAGATGCCATGGTAAATGTGCTATCAGGTGGAGAGCGCCGCAGGGTTGCTTTGTGTAGATTGATATTGAGTCAGCCCGACATTCTATTATTAGATGAACCAACCAATCACTTAGATGCGGAGAGTGTGGATTGGCTCGAACAGTATTTAAAAAATTTCCCAGGAACAGTTATTGCAGTTACCCACGATAGGTATTTCTTAGACAATGTTGCAGGTTGGATTTTGGAACTCGACAGAGGCGAAGGTATTCCTTGGAAAGGTAATTATAGCAGCTGGTTGGATCAAAAAGCGAATCGATTGAAAGCAGAAGAAAAATCGGAAAGCAAGCGAACCAAAGCACTAGAGCGTGAATTGGAATGGGTAAGGCAAGGTCCGAAAGGCAGGCAAGCCAAGCAAAAAGCACGTTTAAATAGCTACGATAGGTTATTGAATGAAGAGTCGAAAGAGAAAGAAGCACAACTTGAATTGTTCATTCCTGCTGGTCCGCGCCTAGGAGATGTTGTAATTGAAGCCAATGGGGTAAGTAAAAAATACGGTCACAAATTACTCTACGAAAACCTTAATTTCTCTTTACCTAGAGGTGGTATCGTTGGAATTATTGGTCCGAACGGCGTTGGTAAAACAACCCTATTCCGACTCATGATGGGCCTTGAACAAGCAGATGGTGGCGACTTCAAAGTAGGAGAAACGGTGCAAATATCTTACGTGGATCAGAGTCATAAAGACCTATTGCCCGACAAGAGTGTATTTGAAGTAATCAGCGGAGGCACCGAAACCATGATAGTTGGTGGCAAGCAAATGAATGCCCGTGCTTATATCTCTAAATTTAATTTTAGTGGTACTGATCAAAGCAAGAAAGTAGGCGTATTATCAGGTGGAGAGCGCAACAGGGTTCATTTGGCCATGGCCTTAAAACAAGGTGGCAATGTTTTGTTACTGGATGAACCAACCAATGATATTGACATCAACACCTTGCGTGCATTAGAAGAAGCCATTGAAAACTTTGCAGGTTGTGTGGTTGTAATATCCCACGATAGGTGGTTTATAGATCGCATAGCAACGCATATCCTTTCGTTTGAAGGTGATAGTCAGATTTACTTTTTTGAAGGCAATTACAGCGAATACGAAGAAAACAAGAAACAAAGAATGGGAGATGTTGCTCCGCATAGGGTGAGGTTTAAGAATATATAGGGGAAGCTGTTGGCTTTTGGCTGTTGGCCTCTGGCCTCTGGCTTCTGGCAACTGGCTGCTGGCATTCTAGAAAAGCAGGTAACTTTGGGTTGCCTGCTTTTTTGTTTTTTGGGGAAAGATTAAGTATCATTTTAATAAGGTTTTTAAATAATGTTTATACAATTTATCAAAAATAAATTTTTGTCTTCCTTAATTTTAAGGGCATATATTAATAATTCAATTTTTCAATACGCATATTAAGAGTCTTCTCTTTTGGGGAGTATTCAACAATGACAATATTTCCAATTTTAGCCGGTAAAACCCTGATAGACTTTTTCTCTTTTACAGTTTTTAGTTCGACAGAATCTTTAGTGGGCTTACTATCTGTATAAGTTATAGATCCAAAGATAAATTTATTGTCTTCACCTTTTAACTTAACATAATCAATATAGCCAATACTAAAAATCGAATGATCTTTGTTAAATTCTATAAACTCATAATCGAATCCACCCAAAGATTTCACGAAATAAGACAAGATTTGAGAACTATTCATTCCCATACCATCTGGTAAGCTAAACTTTGTTTTTTCTTTAGCTACAATATTTACCTTCTTCAATTTGTAGTCCTTACTTAATTCAAAAATCATCAGATCTTTGATTACAATGTCAGTGCCGATTCCATGCATCTGTTTTTTGTATTGTTCTCCAATTGCATAGATATTGCCATCAGCATTTCTTACCACATCGTGAAAAAAGATAAAGCCAACATCCTTCATTTTGCCTTTTTCATTGATATCAATGAATTTGCTTACATCATCTGCCCAGGAAATAAAATTCTTTTCAATTACTTCACCTTTATTATTTAATTTAACCGAAATTAATCCAAGGCTAGGACTGCTCAATTCACTTCTACCTTTAGGAAAGTAGTTTCCAAACAAATATACATTACCATCTAAATCACTTTCTAAACCATTCAAAATAAGTGTTTCATAATTAGGGTCGGTAAACGCCTTATCATACATTTTTTCTCCTGTTTTTGCATTAACTCCCAAAAGCCTTATTTCTACACTATTGCCGATTAATGAACTTTTACTCATTATTGAGCTTACGATGATGTTCTCATCACCATAAATGTAACTGGCGAATTCATGTACTTTTGATTGCTTACCTGAAGAAACACTCCATTTTTTTCCCCCTACTTCTGAAGGATAAAAATCTATAACATAACCATAATTCTTGTTTTTCTCTGAGCGGTAATCAACAAATCCAACTTTGTCAATTGGGAATAAAGTAATGTTTTGGCCTTCCTTATTTAGTGCAGTTTGAGAAATTACCATTATCTCATAGCCGTTCGCCACTCTAACCGTTTTCGAAATTTCTTTAGCATTACCATCATATTGAGTAAAAGTTAATTCTTCAGTGTTCGAATCAAATAGTTTTAGTAATAAAGAACTGTTGTTATAAATTCCATCAATTAGTGACAGGTATTTTGACCCTTCTATCGTATGAGAAGTTAGTTTATTTAGGTTTTGATCTAAAATATCTATCTCATAGCTATATACATTTTTACTTAATCTGTCAGTTTGATAAAACATATAATAGCCTGTTACTTCAGATTTTGTAAGTATCGGCCCCATGTTTCTTAATTGAATTGAAACCACATTTGAAACAGTTCTCTTTTGTCCCCATGAAACGTTAAAGTAGATTCCTATAAAGGCTAATGTTAAAAGTGCTTGTCTAAAGTTCATTTTAGTTACTAGTTTGAGTTTTAAAATAGTTATAGTTGGCAAGATATATTTTATTCTGATTTAATTTTGTGAGATGGGCTAAATGATAATGATAACTAAGATTTGCAAATTCGGATAATCGAATATTGTCAAGAAAGTCCAAAAATTGATTGTATTCCTTTTCATTATTAGGCGAAGGCCTTTCTACATATTTACTATATTGATGATTTATTTGAGAGTCATAAATTAATTTGAAAATTTGGCTCACTTTTATTAAAAGACATGTGTCATTTTGATTTGACTCCAGCTGTTTAAGGCAAAAGAAAAGTGCGTGCCCATAATCCTCATAATAGATCCAGCTGTTTATAAATTCATAGTCAGCCTGCTCTTTTACGCTAGCAAAATAGGCACTGTCTTGAAGATAGTTATTCTGAACTTTTACTTTCGTATGTAATAAACTATTTTTAAGAAAAGCTGATCTTATCTTACAATCGGGATGGGACTTTATAGAATCCCTGTCCCAATAATTCTCTTCAATTGGCCCTCCAAACATACTTGTTTCGGACTCCAACCACCTATTTCTGAAAGGGTAGTTTTCAAAACTCAAGGACTTGTTGTAATTGATTTTTTCGTGGTATTTGTAAAAGTCTATAGTGTCCAAAAGATTCATACACGTAATTGATTGGGTAGGGTTATAAATTGTATTTTTAAAAAATACGAGACCCAATGAATCCGCCTCCATTTCTTGCAGACGGCTATGATTCATTTGTGAATAGATATTATTCTTTAACATTGACTTCATCATATTATTTCTACCATACTTTTGAGCGGCAATAGAATCTAATTCCTTTTGAAATATTTTGGATTGCGCTTTTTCATGCCGTTTAAGGACTGATTGATTTGAATGATCCAAATAAAAGTGGGAGATTTCGTGACAAATGACAAAAGCTAATTGAGCCTCATTATCCAGTTTTCTTATTAAGCCAAGGTTTATAATGAAAGTACCATCACCTATAGAAGCTGCATTTGGAATAGGGGAGTTTGAAATAAAAAATCTAAATTCCATCGATTGTAATTTGGGATTAGATTTAGTGATAACGTTAAATATGGAATCAATGTAATTATACAGAGATTCATCGTATATGACCGCTTTGGCTTCAAGAAGGTTATTAATGTAATTATATCTCCAATTATAAACTTTTTCTAAATCATCTATATTCCCATATTTTTTAAGTTGAATATTATGGCTAAACTTTATGCTTTTCAAAGTTGAATCTTTGTAAGGGAATTCTTTTGCAATCCAAGAATGCTGAGCGTTTAAACTTGTAAAAGATAATGTAATTAAAAAAATAAATATTACTTCCATTTCTACCTTAATTTTCAACGGCATATAGTGTGTTGGTGTTATTAATATTTCGGATGAACTGAGCCAACCTCCGACCTTCCAAATTCCATAAAGCAATTTAATAGGAATTTTCTTTAAAACTATGGTCCTAATTGATTTCTTGCGTTTCCGAAGGCTCGGTCTTAATATTGGGACCAAAAAGCACGAAACAAATTAGCAATTAAACGGTAAATTAAAATTTCTTTTTACGAGGATTTTGCCGAGTGTCCCAAAACATTAGTAAGTCAATACGATTTGGATAGATTTTATAAACAAGCAAATTATTTGGTGTAATTAAAGCTTCACGAATATTTTTTCTATTTGTTGCTCGATACATCCGGGGATGCTCTGAGATCAATTCAATTACCCGATTGGTTGCATTTACAAAGTGTACTATCTCTCTTTCAGTCCACTTAATAGCTAAATATTCAATAACGGCATCAAAGGTTTCTTCTGCTTCAAGAGTCCAGATTACTATTTTAGCCATTTCTTATATTTTTGTATCACTTCGGAATGGGGTCTACCTTCTCCTCTTTCCGACTGAGCTAACCCCCTTTCAACAGAAGCTTGAACATCAGCAGGTAGGTCTTCAAACCAATTTTCCGATTGCCCTTCAAATATTGCTTTAATATAACCAATGATCTCCTTATCGTTAGTTTCAATTATTTTCTTTGCTAAATCTAATTTTAAAGTTGCGATACTCATGTAGTCTATTTTTGTAATTCAAATTTAATCATTTTTTTTAATTAAGTTAGCAAATAAACTAAACGAATCAATTCCTAAAAATGTCATTATTTAACATCTCATTCCTTGCCATTCACATGCAAAAAAAATTCTGAGCATTACCAACAACTGAGAATAACAAAATAACCATAAGTAGCGAAGTCTTTTAGCGAAGGAGGCCTTCTCCAAATCTCCCCTTCTCTTTCTCTTTCTTCCTCAATCCCTTCCACGCCAGAAGCGTTTAGGTTTGTGTTCGGGTTTATGAGACGATGGTCTGTTATGTGGTGGGATTTGCTTTTTAGGTTTGGCTTGAATGGGTGCCGATTCTGAGTAACGCACATCTAGTGGAAAAGGATGATTTTCTGTTACCGGAATTTTTTTACCGATGAGCTTTTGAATATCTTTTAATTCACCAAATTCTTCTTCTTCGCAGAATGAAAATGCGATGCCGTTAAAGCCTGCTCTACCTGTTCTACCAATGCGGTGAACATAGGTTTCTGGAATGTTTGGCAACTCATAATTGATTACATGTGAGAGTTCATCTATATCAATTCCACGTGAGGCAATATCTGTTGCAAGCAATACTTTTATTCTACCAGCTTTAAAATCACTCAAGGCATTCTGACGCGCATTTTGTGATTTATTGCCATGGATGGCAGCAGCTCTGATGCCTGCTTTATCAAGGTCTTTCACTACTCTATCTGCACCATGTTTGGTCCTGGTAAAAACCAAAACGCTGTTCATTTTTTCTGTTTGAATCAAATGAATCAACAATTTTTTCTTGTCGGTTTTACTTACAAAATAAAGTGATTGTTGAATGGTATCAGCAGTAGATGAAACTGGAGTTACTTCTACTTTTGTTGGTTGAAATAAAATGCTATCGGCCAGGCTTTGAATAACAGGTGGCATGGTAGCAGAGAAAAACAATGAATGACGCTTCTTAGGTAATTTAGCAATCACCTTTTTTACATCATTCACAAAACCCATATCTAACATACGGTCGGCTTCATCCAATACAAAAAACTGCAATTCGTTTAGGTGCACATAACCTTGTTGCATTAAATCTAATAACCTACCTGGAGTAGCTATTAACACATCAATACCACGGTGTAGGCGTTCTACCTGACTATGTTGAGAAACACCGCCAAAAATGACGGTTTGCTTGATGCCCGTATATTTGCCATAAGCTGCAAAGCTCTCTTCAATTTGAATGGCTAATTCGCGGGTTGGGGTTAAAATTAGTGCTTTAATTTTCTTTCTTCCACCCTCAGGTTTTTGGTTTTGTTGAAATAAAAGTTGAAGAATTGGAATAGCAAAAGCTGCAGTTTTTCCAGTTCCAGTTTGGGCACAACCTAATAGGTCTCTGCCTTGTAATAAAATTGGAATTGCTTGTTGTTGAATGGGTGTGGGCGTTGTGTACCCTTCGGCTTTTAAAGCCTTTAAAATAGGCTCAACAAGGTTGAGCTGATCAAATGTTGTCATAAATAATTGTGGGCAAAGAAACGGCCCTCAAAAACAATGATCTAAGCTACCTCCTCTGCAATGATTTCCTTCTAAATTATAGAAATCAATGGTGCAAAGATAAGCCAATCATTGGGTTAAACTAATTAATTCATATCTTTGGTTTGGTTCGAACCAATTAAAAAATCTTGACATTTGGAAATCAATCTCTATTGACTACCAAACAGTACAGAAAAATGTGACAACCAATTTGAATTACTTTTAAGCCATAAACTTATCAGAGGCAATTGTTAAATTAAAATCATTAAATTATATTTTAAGACACAAGATATGAAATACGCAAATTAAGATTAATATATTAAAAGGTGTAAATTTGAAATATGAAAGAAGAAAACACAACAATTGAATCATTAATAAAAGGTGGTCTTATTGGAGCAGCCTTAGGTGCTCTTCTATCTAAAGACAAAGAAGAAGGAGCAATCATAGGTACTTTATTAGGAGCGGCGTTTTCTGCAACCTCAAAAGCTAGTGAGGAAGCAAAAAAAACAGCTGTTCCAGTCTATGTTGAAGAAGATGGAAAGCTATTTGAAATTATTTCCATAGACCAAAAAAGATTTGTTAAGAACATTGAAAAGAATGTATCCGTTCTACCTGAACAATTTAAATTAAAATAAATGGCTGCAAAAAGAATAAGAGTTTTTGCTGGTCCAAATGGTTCAGGTAAAACAACTATTTTTAAAGGAATACTTGCAGAAAAAAAAATTGAACTTGGCGTATATGTAAATGCCGATGAAATAGAAGAAAACCTAAACCAATTGCAGTCATTAAATTTTTCTAATTATCATCTAGAAGTTTCTAATGAACAGATTAAGGATTTTTTTCGAAGGAGTTTATTTTCTCCAATTAAAAGAAAAGAACCTGATTTATGTGATAAATTAAATGTGACTCACAATACTTTAAAAATATTTACCAAAGTTGATTCTTACCTAGCAGCAGATTTAGCAGAGTTTATTAGGCAGCAAATTTTAGAAGTTGGCATTTCCTTTACTTATGAAACAGTAATGAGCCATGCTGGCAAAATTGATTTTTTGCAAAAAGCTCGTAACCAAGGTTACAGAGTTTATTTATATTACATAGCTACAGTAGATCCTGAAATTAATATTAGCCGTGTAAATATAAGAGTTGCACAAGATGGTCACCCTGTTTCTCCTGAAGTTATCAGAAATAGGTATTATAAGAGCTTAGAGAATCTTAAACAAGCTGTTAAGCAAACCAATAGAACATATATTTTTGATAACTCAAAAAACCAAGCAAGGTTAATAGCAGAAATTACAGATGGTATTGATGTAGTATTAAATAATGTTAATGATACTCCAGCTTGGGTGGTGCAATATTTACTGAATTAAATTGCAATCAATCAAAGCATCAATTTTTTTATCAAAAGAAAAATTTGTATATTTAATGAAAATGCATGAAAAACTCAAATCCGAAAATTTCAAAGCTTAGTTATTAATTTCAAAACCATGCTCAGCTTCTGGGAAAAAAGATCCTTTATTAATTACGATTATATTGTTATTGGGGCTGGAATAACGGGCTTATCTGTTGCTTGCGAATTAATGGAACAAAATGCCCAAGCCAATGTATTGGTTTTAGAACGCGGCATACTGCCAACTGGCGCATCAACTAAAAATGCGGGCTTTGCTTGCATTGGCTCATTGAGTGAAAACTTATATGATAAAAGTGTAATGGGTGAAAAAGCCTTGCTAGAATTGGTGCAAAGCAGGCACACAGGTTTGCAAATATTGCGCAATAGGTTGGGTGATGAAGCGATTGCTTATGATGCTTGCGGAGGTTATGAAATAATTTTAAATAGCGACGACCAAAGTTTTGTTTCGCAAATGGATGAAATGAATGCTTTTTTATATCCTTTATTTAATAAAAATGTATTCTCACTATGCAGTGATAAAATCAAAGAATTTGGTTTCTCCAAGCATGCCTCTCAACTTATTTATAATTATTTAGAAGGTAGTATAGACAGTGGCAAAATGATGAATAGCTTGTGGCTCCATGCTCAAAAACTAGGTATAAAAATCATCACTGGTGCCGAAGTAAAATCAATTGATGAAAACAAAGAGGCAGTTGAGGTTGCAGTAAATGGAATGAGCTTTAAAGCTCAAAAGATATTTATCTGCACCAATGCTTTCACAAAAAGTCTATTACCCAATATTGAATTAAACCCAGGGAGAGGTCAGGTTTTGGTTACCAAACCCATACCCAACCTAAAAGTTAAAGGGACCTTCTTTTTTGATGAAGGCTATTATTACTTTAAAAATTTTGAAAATAGCGTTGTTTTTGGTGGCGGAAGAAACCTAGATTTTGATGGTGAAAACACCACAAATTTTGGTTCGAACCAAAAAATAATTGAACAATTACAAACCTATTTGAAGGAGCTTATTTTACCCGATACCAATTTTGAAATAGAACATACTTGGAGTGGCATCATGGCCTTTAGCGAAAATAAATTACCCCTTGTTGAAGCACTAAGTGAACGACAATTTATAGGGGTAAGGCTCAATGGCATGGGTGTTGCATTGGGCAGTAAAATTGCCAAAGATTTGGTGGGACTTTCAATATAATATTTATTCAATAAATCTTAAATAATCCTCATTTAGGTTATTATTTTTAATAAATTTGTATCACAAAAAATATTCATTCTATGAAAGTATTATTAGATATTAAAGATAGTAAGGCAAAGTTTATAATGGAACTCTTAACCAATTTTTCATATGTAAAGGCCAAACCTATCACAAATGAAAAAGCACTTCTCATTGAGGAAATTAAAGAAGCGGTAGAGGAACTTTCCTTAATTCGACAAGGGAAGTTAAAAGGCATACCAGCAAAACAGCTGCTAGATGAGTTATAAAATTATAGCCGTTCCTACATTCAGTAAAGAAGCCAAGAAATTGGCAAAAAAATACCATTCTTTAAAAAGCGAATTAGAAATCATTTTCGCCTCATTAGAGATTAATCCAATTCAAGGAACCTCATTAGGAAACAACTGCTACAAAATACGAATTGCAATCTCTTCAAAAGGAAAAGGGAAGTCGGGTGGTGCAAGGTTAATAACGAATATTATTACTAAATAATGAAACAGTTTATTTACTTTCAATTTATGATAAATCAGAAAAAGATTCGCTTTCTAATTCTGAATTAAATGAGTTATTAAAATCTATTCCGAAATAGGTTAAATCAAACAAATTTTCAATAAAACATTATAATAAGTTGTGCTAATTTATTTTCCTAGCTCAATAATACGAATACTGTTTGGAGCCAAGTTGATTTTTGCAAGATTTGTTATTTCTTCATTGCTTACATGATCTAAGCCTTTAGCAAAACCAGTCAACCTTTCTTGCATGCGTTTGGTATCTAAAACTTCTTCCTTTTCTCCCCTATTAACTGCAATCATAAAACACTCGGTATTGGTATACCTAAAGTAAACATAGGTATTACCTTCTGGCGTAAATTGCATCAACTTACCGGTATTAAATGCTTCGTTGTCTTTACGTAATTTGGCAAACTTTTTAATGAAATTATAGGCCTCATTTTCTTGAGCAGTTCTACCACTTGCAACAAATTTATTAATGCTATCAGTTGGCCAGCCTCCAGGAAAATCCATTCTTATCTGACCATCATTTTTACGGGGCATGGCATTGGTTTGTAAAATCTCTGTGCCATAATAAATGCTAGGCACTCCGCGCATAGTTAACATGATTCCCATTCCAATTTTCCATTTAGCAAAGTCCTCTTTTATATCTGTATAAAATCGGTTCAAATCATGGTTATCTAAAAAAGTTAAATTTAAATTTGGGTTATTATACAAACCATCATGCGTTAGGATACTATAAATTTTAGCCAAGCCTTTATCCCATTCAGGTTTGTTGTTTAAGCCCTCTAGAATGGCCCAATACAATTGAAAATCTTTTGCACTGGTAAGGTGACTGCTAACAGGTGCTTTTTTGTAGGCATTGTTCTCTGTAAAATA